>JAIXVK010000202.1 GCA_027483085.1 Comamonadaceae bacterium
ATGCGCGAGCCCCTGGCGGCGCTGGGTTTGAAGTACATCGACTGAGAGCCCGCCATGAGCAAACCTACTTCGGGTGATTTCACCAAAACTGCTGGCTGGATGGACTGGTACACCGGCCCGTCTACGCCTACCTTCAAGCTGCCCGCAGGCGCCGTCGATGCGCACTGCCATGTGTTCGGCCCCGGTGCTGAGTTCCCCTATGCACCCGCGCGCACGTACACGCCGTGTGATGCCTCAAAGCACCAGTTGTTCGCCTTGCGCGACCACCTGGGCTTTGAGAAAAACGTGATCGTCCAAGCCACCTGCCATGGCGCAGACAACCGTGCCATGGTGGATGCGCTGATCGCCAGCAATGGCAACGCGCGCGGTGTGGCCACCGTCAAGCGCAGCGTCACCGACGAAGAAATCCAGGCCATGCACGATGCCGGTGTGCGCGGCGTACGCTTCAACTTCGTTAAGCGCCTGGTGGACTTCACACCCAAGGACGAGCTGATGGAAATTGCCGGCCGCATTGCGAAGTGGGGCTGGCACGTGGTGATCTACTTTGAGGCGGTGGACTTGCCCGAGCTGTGGGACTTTTTTACTGCACTGCCGACCACGGTGGTGGTGGACCACATGGGCCGGCCCGATGTCTCGCTGCCGGTAGAGGGTCCGCAATTCGCCCTGTTTGAAAAGTTCATGCGTGAGCACACCAACGTATGGAGCAAAGTGAGCTGCCCCGAACGCCTGAGCGTTAGTGGCCCCAAAGCTTTGAACGGCGAGCAACACGCTTACCGCGATGTGATTCCGTTTGCCAAGCGCATCGTGGAGCAGTTCCCTGATCGCGTGTTGTGGGGTACCGACTGGCCGCACCCCAACCTGAAGGACCACATGCCGGATGATGGCCTGCTGGTGGACTTCATTCCCCACATCGCCACCACCCCAGAGCTGCAACGCAAGCTGCTGGTGGACAACCCCAACCGCCTCTATTGGAAGGATTGATGGCCCCCACGCTCTGCCGCTGCGCGGATCGCTGCCCCCCGGAGGGGGCGCAAATCGCCTTGGGGCGGCCCTACGGCGATTTCTATTGTTTTGAGAAAGTACTGAATGGCACTCGACAAACCCTACCAGGACATCCCCGGCACCATCATTTTTGATGCCGAACAAAGCCGCAAAGGCTACTGGCTCAACCAGTTCTGCATGAGCCTGATGAAGGCCGACAACCGCGCGCGCTTCAAGGCCGATCAACGCGCCTACCTGAACGAATGGCCCATGAGCGAGGACCAGCGCCAGGCTGTGATTGACATGGACCTGAACCGCGCTATGCAACTGGGCGGCAATATTTACTTCCTGGCCAAGATCGGCGCCACCCATGGCCGCAGCTTCCAGCAGATGGCCGGTAGCATGACCGGCATGACCGAAGAAGAGTACCGCGCCATGATGCTGGCCGGTGGCCGCTCGGCCGAAGGCAATCGCTACATCGGTGAGGACGGCGACGCCCAGGCCCACCGCCAACCCCAAGGCCAACCCCAAGGCCAACCATCCACCGTTGCTGGCAAGAAAGACTGAACACCATGGCCAAAATTACCGCCTCTGTATTCACCTCCCACGTGCCGGCCATCGGCGCCGCCATGGACCTGGGCAAGACCCAGGAGGACTATTGGAAGCCGCTGTTTGCCGGCTACGACTTTTCCAAGCAATGGATGAAGGACAACAAGCCTGACGTGATCTTCTTGGTCTTCAACGACCACGCGACCGCCTTCAGCCTGGACATGATTCCTACCTTCGCCATTGGCACGGCTGCGGAGTACACACCGGCCGACGAAGGCTTCGGCCCCCGCCCGGTGCCCAAGGTGCAAGGTCACCCTGACTTCGCGTCCCACATTGCCCATTCGGTGATCCAGCAAGACTTTGATCTCACCATCGTCAACAAGATGGATGTAGACCACGGCCTGACCGTGCCCCTGAGCTTGATGTGCGGTGAAAAAGACCCGGCCAAGGATAGCTGGCCCTGCCCGGTGATCCCGTTTGCGGTGAATGTGGTGCAGTACCCCGTGCCCAGCGGCCAGCGCTGCTTCAACCTCGGCAAGGCCATCCGCAAGGCGGTGGAGAGCTACGACGAAGACCTGAATGTGCACATCTGGGGCACCGGTGGCATGAGCCACCAGTTACAAGGCGCGCGTGCCGGTCTGATCAACCGCGAATGGGATATCGCCTGGATGGACCAGATGATTACTGACCCGGCCGCCTGCGCCGCCACGCCGCACATTGACTATGTGCGCGAAGCCGGCAGCGAAGGCATTGAGCTGGTGATGTGGCTGATCGCCCGCGGCGCCATGTCGGACGTGCCCTGCGATGCTACAGATTTAGAAGCAGCCCGCGCACATTCCGTGAGCGTCAAGCACCGTTTCTACCATGTGCCCGCCAGCAACACGGCGGTGGGACATTTGATTCTGGAAAACAACTGATATGAGCAAAACCATCAAAGTCGCCCTCGCGGGCGCTGGCGCTTTTGGCGTCAAACACCTGGACGGCATCAAGAACATCGAGGGCGTGGAAGTCATCTCCCTGATCGGCCGTGAGTTGGACAAAACCAGAGAAGTGGCCGCCAAGTACGGCGTTGGCCATGTGACGACTGAGCTGTCTGAAAGCCTGGCAATCCCCGAGCTGGACGCAGTGATTTTGTGTACCCCGACCCAGATGCATGCCGAGCAAACATTGGCTTGCCTGAAAGCCGGCAAGCACGTGCAGGTGGAGATTCCCCTAGCCGACAGCTGGGCCGGCGCTGATGCGGTCGTGGCCGAGCAGAAGAAGACCGGTCTGGTTGCCATGTGCGGCCATACCCGCCGCTTCAACCCCAGCCACCAGTATGTGAATGAGCAGATCACGGCCGGCAAGTTCAACATCCAGCAAATGGATGTGCAGACCTACTTTTTCCGCCGCACCAATACCAACGCGCTGGGCCAGGCCAGGTCCTGGACCGACCACTTGCTGTGGCACCACGCCGCGCACACCGTGGACTTGTTTGCCTACCAGGCCAACAGCCCCATTGTGCAGGCCAACGCTATACAAGGGCCCATCCACCCGGTGCTGGGCATTGCCATGGACATGAGCAGC
>JAIXVK010000450.1 GCA_027483085.1 Comamonadaceae bacterium
TGAAAAAGGGTGACATCAGCGATCTGGTGGAGTCTGATTTTGGCTTCCACATCATCAAATTGGCGGACATCAAGAGCGCCAAACAGCCGTCTTTTGACGAGGTCAAAGCCAGTCTAGAGCCAGAGCTGCGGGCGCAACTGGCGCAACGGAAATTTGCCGAAGCGGCTGAATCATTTACCAATGGTGTTTACGAGCAGTCAGATAGCTTAGCGCCTGTTGCCGATCGTCTGAAACTCGCAGTGAAGACAGCGAACGGTGTTCAGCGGGTGGTGCAGCCGGGTGCTATTGGCCCCCTCGCCAACAGCCGCTTTTTAGAGGCTATTTTTAGCGCTGACTCGCTGGAGAACAAGCGAAATACGGAAGCCCTTGAACTTGGCGCCAATCAATTGGTATCTGCACGGGTCCTCTCCTACAGCCCTGCGCGTGCCCTGTCGTTGGCAGAAGTCAAGCCTCTGGTGCGGGATCGTTTGATCGCTAGCCGGGCGCTGGAGCAGGCGAAAAAAGAAGGGGCCGAGAAATTGGCCTCGGTGCAAAAAGACCCGTCAAGTGTCAGCTTCGCTGCCGCAGTGACGATGTCACGTGATGCGAGCCAAGGCTTGCAAGGCGCAATAGTAGACGCTGCTCTGCGTGCCAGTCCCGCCAAGCTCCCGGCATTCGTGGGCGTTGACTTGGGGACACAGGGCTACGCCATTGTGCGAGTCAACAAGGTTCTGCAGCGCACTGCAGTGGAAGAGGGAAAATCCAAGCAGGAACAAGCGCAATACGCCCAATGGGTGGCTGCAGCTGAGAGCGCTGCCTACTATGAAGGCTTGAAGCAGCGTTTCAAAGTGCAGATGAAGGTACCTGCACCTTGAGACCCAAAACCGGCTTGAATTGAAAAAGAGCCGGAAATTCGGGTTATAATTTATCTCTACGGTGGCTGTAGCTCAGTTGGTAGAGTCCAGGATTGTGATTCCTGTTGTCGTGGGTTCGAGCCCCATCAGCCACCCCAGTTAAAAAAACCCGCTAACGCAAGTTAGCGGGTTTTTGTTTTTTGCAGATTTGAAAAGTGGCGGCCGGCTGATTTCAATTATTCACCAGGACCACTTTGCCCATTACTTTGCGTGAACCCATGTGCGCGTAAGCGGCTTTGGCTTCGCCCATCGGCAGTGTGCGGTCAATCACTGGTTTGATTTTTCCTTGCATGTACCAGCCGGCAAGTTCTTGCATCATTTTGGCGTTGGCCCCCGGCTCTTTCTTGGCAAAGTCGCCCCAGAAGACGCCTACGATAGAAGCGCCTTTCAGGAGTGCCAAGTTGAAGGGAAGCGCCGGAATAGGACCTGCGGCAAAGCCTACGACCAAGTAGCGACCGCGCCACGCGATGGAGCGGAATGCCGGTTCCGCAAGATCCCCACCCACAGGGTCGTAGATCACATCAGGTCCGCGTCCTTGCGTCAGTGCCTTCAGGGCATCGCGCAGATTCTCGGTGCTGTAGTTGATCGTGGCATCGGCGCCGGTACGGGTACAAAGTTCGCATTTTTCTGCGCTCGAGGCGGCTGCAATCACTTTGGCTCCTGCGGCTTTCGCGATCTGGATGGCTGCAGTGCCCACGCCGCCAGCGGCGCCCAAAATCAAGACCGTTTCACCTGCCTTCAGTTGCCCACGGTCCAGCAATGCATGGTGTGAGGTGGCATAGGTCATGATGAATGCTGCGGCATCCACCATCGGGAACCCTAATGGAAGCGGCATACACATGGCAGCGGGTGCGATCGTATGTGTCGCAAAACCGCCGGTACCGCTGAGGCATGCGACTGATTGGCCAACCTTCAAATGGGTGACGCCTTCACCGACTGCAACCACGATTCCGGCGTACTCTGAACCTGGCACGAAGGGCAGTGCGGGCTTCATTTGGTACTTGTTTTGAACAATCAGCAGGTCCGGAAAGTTCAAGCTTGCAGCGTGAATCTCCAACAGGACTTCTCCGGCCCGGGGCTCAGGGGTTGGTAGTTCCTTCCAATTCAAGGCGTCAACGCCTGTGGGGTCTTCGCATAGCCAGGCATGCATGGTGTTTCTCCAAAGATAATTCCTCAAATCATAGAACCCGTGCGCGGAGTGTCTGCGCCCAATTGTCCCGACGGCGACCGGCTGCAGTACTGCCCCCTACAATGCCTCCACACTATTTCTTGCTATGAAAATTCTCATTTCCAACGACGACGGTTATCAAGCCCCCGGTATCGTGGCGCTTTACGAAGCGCTCAAAGATGTTGCTGAAGTGGAGGTCATTGCTCCTGAGCAAAATAACAGCGCCAAATCCAATGCGCTGACGCTGCATTCGCCCTTGTATGTGCATCAGGCCGCGAACGGCTTCCGCTACGTGAACGGCACACCTGCAGATTGTGTGCACATCGCGCTCACCGGTTTACTTGATTACCGTCCAGATTTGGTGGTGTCGGGAATCAACAACGGTGCCAATATGGGGGATGACACCATCTACTCAGGCACTGTCGGTGCCGCGATGGAAGGTTTTTTGTTCGGCATTCCAGCGATTGCATTTTCCCAAGTGGAGCGGGACTGGGTTCACTTGCAATCTGCCGCGCAAAAAGCCCGTGAGATGGTGCTGGCGATGCAGCAGCAGCAAATGATCACCACTGCGCCTTGGCTGCTCAATGTCAATATTCCCAATTTGCCTTTTGAGATGATCGGCGCTGCCAAGCTGTGTCGCCTGGGTAAGCGACACGCTGCCGAAAAAGTGATCAAGCAGCAAAGCCCCAGAGGGGAAACCATGTTCTGGATCGGTGCCGCGGGTCCGGTGAAGGACGATGCTGATGGCACTGATTTCCATGCCACGGCTCAAGGCCATGTTGCTGTGACCCCGCTTAAAGTCGATCTCACAGACCACGACAACCTGGGCTATTGGGCTCAGTCGATGAACCGTTTGACCTCATCGCCCAAGGTATGAAGGAGCGGCCCTCCTTTCCGGCGCGGCTCGACACCACCCTTGCGAAAAACCGGCCGCATCCGTCAGGTACGGTAATGCCACTGGCACCGCGGGGCCAAGCTGTTTCCGTAACAGGTGCTGCTAAAACGGTGGCTCCCAAAAGTGGAGTTTCCAGCGTACCTGTCCCCCAAGGTTTGGGGATGGATTCGCTGGCGGTGCGGCAACGCATGGTGCAAAAGCTGGCCGGGCAGGGTGTCACGGACCCTTTGGTCTTGTCTGCTATGGGTTCGATTGAGCGACACCGGTTTGTGGACAGTGGCTTAGTGAACCAGGCCTACGAAGACACCAGCTTGCCCATCGGGCTGGGACAAACCATTTCCAAGCCGGGAGTGGTGTCTCGCATGATCGAGCTGTTGCGCAATGGTGCCACCGGGCCCATGGGCCGCGTGCTGGAAATTGGCACCGGTTGCGGCTACCAAGCGGCAGTGCTGAGCCGTGTTGCCACCGAGGTTTACAGCATTGAGCGCTTGAAGGGTTTGCACGACAAAGCCCGAGACAATTTGAGGCCTTTGCGCTTGCCCAATGTGCATTTACTGTTCGGGGATGGTATGGCGGGCTACCCCAAGGGGGGGCCTTATGCCGGGATTATCTCGGCCGCCGGAGGCGATGCTTTGCCGCAAGCGTGGATTGATCAATTGGCGGTGGGTGGACGCTTGGTCGCTCCCGTGGTGCACGCCGGAGGTCAGGCGCTCCTGGTTGTTGACAAAACAGCCCAGGGCCTGCGCCAGAGCATTCTGGAGGCGGTGCATTTTGTACCCCTAAAATCGGGCGTTGCCTGAAGGGAAAAATCTATATGGTTGGTATGCGTAGTTTGTGGTTTGGTGTTGCGGGTGCCGCGGTACTGGTGGTGGCGGGATGTGGCTCCAAGCCCATTACCCGTGCGCCTGTCGAGGATCGCTCCAGCCAAGCGCCACAACAAACGGTGAGCACCGACCCGCGCACCCAAGCAGTCAAGCAGCCTCCCGGCTTTGAGAATGCAGGCAAACCGGGCTATTACACCGTCAAGCCCGGCGATACGCTGATTCGTATTGGCTTGGAAAGCGGCCAAAGTCATAAAGACATTGCACGCTGGAACGCGCTGGACAACCCCAACAAAATTGAAGTGGGCCAAGTACTGCGGATCGTGCAGCCGGTAGCGGTTGCGGAAGCTGCTGGTACCAAGCCGGTCGCTAACAGTAGTAGCACTGTGACGGCGCTGCCGCCCGCTAACGGGCAGTCTTCGGCAGCGAGTGCGCCGGCCAGAGCGGCCTCCGCCACCACCGCAGCAGCGAGTGCACCGGCCAAGGCAGCATCTGCTTCTGCCAGTGCTCCTGCGGTTGCGGCGGTTACCCCCGCTGCCGCGAGCGACGATGCAGTCGCTTGGATGTGGCCGGGCAATGGCGCGGTGCTAGCTGGCTTTGATGAAGTCAAAAACAAAGGCTTGGACATCGGCGGGAATGCAGGAGACCCCGTTTTGGCAGCGGGTGAGGGGAAAGTCGTGTACGCCGGTGCCGGATTGCGCGGCTATGGCAACCTGATCATCCTCAAGCACAACAACACCTTCTTGACGGCCTATGCCCATAACCAGACCTTGCTGGTGAAAGAAGACCAAACGGTGAAGAAGGGTCA
>JAIXVK010000073.1 GCA_027483085.1 Comamonadaceae bacterium
CCCACCCACCCCCAGCACCAACCTCTGCGTTGCACGAGTAGCCGCCACATAAAACACCCGCGCAGCTTCCTTCTCATCCTCCCCCGTCGCAGGCATATGCCCCACGCCGGGTAGCGCCACGACGGGGAACTCCAAGCCTTTGCTGACCTTCATGGTCATGACCTGAATGGCGTTTGCGCCGGGTTGGTATTCGCCGCTTTTCTTGCGCACACGGTGTGGCAGCTTGCGTTGGGCCAGGGCGCTGGCGCACAGGTCCATGGTTTTCCAGTCCGCGCACAGCACCGCCATGTCGCCCCAGGCAAAGCCTTCTTTGTGGGCGCTGGCCAGATGGTCGGCTATGGCAAAGGCTTCGTCGCGCAGCGTGGGCAGTTTGATGATGACGGGGGCTTGCCCCTCGCGCCCGCAGCTCACGGGTTTGAGCAGGGGGATGCCGTCGTCGTCTTTGTCGTCTGCGGTCAGCAGGTCGGCCGCCACCAGGCTGGCGGTGTGCAATATCTGGCGGGTGTTGCGGTAGTTGATCTTCAGGATGGTGGTGCGCCCCTGCGCCTGGATGCCCACGCTCTTGAAGCTGAACTGTTTGCTGCGCGCGCGCTCGTAAATGCTTTGCGCGTCGTCGTACAGCACCAGCAGGCTGTTGGTGGTGGGGTCCACCATCTGGGTGACGAGCTTGAGCCATTCGGGCGCGAAGTCGTGGCCCTCGTCGATCATCACCGCTTGGTATTGGCCGCTGGGGATTTGCTTGCGGTCCACGCCACGGATGACGTTCTCCACCATCTCGTCAAACATGCGCGGACCTTGTGCGGGTATGGCTTGCCCATAGGCCACCAGCTGCTCGCGGCACCATTTATGAAAATGCCGCACATGCACTTTGCCGCCCAAGCCTTTGGCCTGCATGACGCTATGCAGCTTCACGCCCAGCGGTTCGTTAAAGCAAAGGATCAAGATGGGCTTGCTGCTGGCGGTGCTGGCTTGGGCCAGATACTCCGCGCGGTAGCCCAAGATCATGGTTTTGCCCGAGCCCGCCACGCCGTGAATCACGCGGTGCCCGTCGCCCAGGCTGCGGGCCAGCTGCTCTTGTTGCAGGTCCATCACCCGCATGATGTCGGGCAGCTCGGCCTCGGCATCGTTGTCGTCAAACAAGTCGCCGCTGGTTTGCACCCGCACTTGCGGGAACATGATCCAGCGCACCCGGTCGATCTGGGGCAGGCTGAGCGTGCCGCGCATGCCGTAGGGGAACATGTCCCACAAGCGGCTTTGCAGGTCTTCGGCCTCCACACTCTCCAGCATTTCGTCTTTGCAGAGCACGCGGTGGGGTTCGATGGCGTGGTGCAGTTCGGCGGCTTCAAACTGTTTGCGGGTGATTTCGGTCAACACCACGCCATAGCTCCAAGGGAATGCCACTTTGCCTGCGTGTGGGCCTTCGGTTTGAATGAGTTGCTTGTCGCGTTGCAGGGCGGTCACTACCGTTTGGGCGTATTGGCGGGCTTGCTCCAGCGGGTTGGCCACGGTTTTGGGGATGCCGTCGGGGATGATTTCCCAGGTCTGCTTGTCGGCCTGCTGGATGGTGCTGAGCTTCCAGTCTTTCACCTCCAGCACCAGCAGGCCGCGCCGCGGGTGCAGCACACAAAAGTCGGGGTGGGTGTTGCGCGGGCCCATGGGCACGTCGTACCAGAGCAGGTAGTCGTCATCGAGCTTTTGCTCCAGCCGCTCTGCCACCCTGCGTTCACCACTGGTCATGCGCGAAACGCACGCGCTAATTGCCGGAATCAATGTCGCCATGAACTACCTGCCACCCTGAATGCATTTTTTTAGATGGCTGCCATCATGCCCGCATAAAAGCACAATTTCCAGTTTTGGCGATTGCGAATTTCACTGATTTTGCGCGGGCGATAGTCGATCACCTCTCCCGGCCTGATTCCGATACCATGCGGGTAACGCCATCAAACTTCGAGCCAAATATGCCTCTGGCGCTCATTTCTCCTGCGCGGGTAGCTATCAAATTTATAGCTTGTTGCCTGATGCTGCTGCCACTCTGGGTGTCGGCAGCCGCAGTCGATGTGCGAGCGCCGGGTTCCGGCAGCGTGGACCCGGGCCCGGCGGTGGCGGTGCTCGAAGACGTGTCGGGCGCGTTCACCCTGGCCGAGGTGTTGGCCGCAGACCGCGCGGGTGGTTTTGAGAAAGGGGCCGAGGTCGCCAAAGGCCTCTCGCTCGGCTACAGCCGCTCGGCGTTTTGGCTGCGCTTGGCAATCCGCAACCCCGAGCTGCGGCCCATAGAGCAGTTGCTGGAGGTGAGCAATGCGCGCATTTCCAGCGTGTCGCTGTATGTGCCAGATGCCTCGGGCAACTACAAGGCGATGGTGACCGGGGGTGACACCCCCTTTGCCAACCGGCCGTACCCGCACCGCCACTTTGTGTTCCCGCTCACCGTGAGCCCGCAGTCTGAGCAGGTGGTGTACATGCGGGTGCAAAACAGTTCCTCGCTGATCGTGCCCTTGCGCCTTTGGGAGCCTCACGATTTCGACATTGCCAGCCGCCCGGAGTACATGGTGCAGGGCTGGTATTTCGGCATGGCCAGCGCCATGGTGCTGTTCAACCTGTTGCTGTGGCTCGCCATTCGGGACCGCATTTACATCTACTACGTGATCTTTGTGCTGGCCATGGCGGTGACCGTGGCCTCCAAGACCGGCTTGGGCGCGCAATATCTGTGGCCGGCGAGCTTGGTGTGGGGCAACTTCTCGTTTTTTGCGGCGATCTCTTTCACGCTGGCGGCGTTTTACCCGTTCACCCGGCGGATGCTGGATACCCCGCGGACCATGCCCCGGGTCGACAGCGTGATGCAGCTGATGACCTGGGTGCATGTGCTGGCGCCCGTAGCCTATTGGTTTGCCTTGCCGGTGGTGGCGCCATACGGCACTGCGTTTTTCGGGTTCACCATTTTGTTTTACGGCGGGGTGGCGGTGTGGGGCTCCATCCGGCGGATGCGGGCGGCGTATTTCCAGCTGGGGGCGTTTTGTGTGTTGCTGGCCGGCACGCTGA
>JAIXVK010000200.1 GCA_027483085.1 Comamonadaceae bacterium
AGTGTGGTGTTTGCCCCGGGGAGTGCAGGCCTGAGCGATGCGGCCCGTCCTGGCTTGGCCAAGGTGGCGCAAGCCCTGCAAGACCGGCCGGCCCTCAAGCTCACGGTGGTGGGGTCCGCCAACCTGGAAGCCGAGCGCGATGCGGCCAAGCGTGAAAAGCTCAAGGCGTTGCTGCTCGCCGAAAAGCGCCGCACCACCAGTGCGCAGGGCAAAGATGCTGCTACGGTCACCAGCTACAGCACTGAAGAAATGCCGGTGCTGCTGCGCGCGGTGTACCGCCGCTCCGACATCACCAAGCCCCGCAACCTGGTGGGCCTGACCAAAGACATCGCGGTGGCCGACATGGAAGCCCTGTTGCTGGCCAACCTGAGCGCCAATGAAGACGATATCCGCAACCTCGCATTGCAGCGCGCGGTGGTGGTGAAAGAGTACCTGGCGGGCAAGAAGCTGGCCGCCGAGCGCCTGTTTTTGGGCGCGGTGAAAACCGGTGGCGCGGCGGCCGACGCCAAGCCGCAAGCCGAGTTGGAAATCGGGGGCTAAGCAGTCCGCATAAAAAAAGCCCCGGCAGCCGAAACTGCCGGGGCTTTTTTGCAAGTGCCTGTGAAGGGCTTACTTGGGCATGATCACGGAGTCGATCACGTGGATCACGCCGTTGTCGGCCACGATGTCGGTTTTGATCACGTTGGCGGCATCTACCTTCACGCCACCCATGGTGCTGACGGTGATGTCGCTGCCTTGCACGGTCTTGACCTTGCCGGCCTTCACATCAGCAGCCATCACTTTGCCGGGGACCACGTGGTAGGTCAGCACGGCGGTGAGCTTGGCTTTGTCTTTGAGCAGTGCTTCGAGGTCGGCCTTGGGGACCTTGGCGAATGCTTCGTCAGTTGGTGCGAAAACGGTGAACGGGCCCTTGCCCTTGAGTGTGTCGACCAGGCCGGCAGCGCCGAGCGCGGTAGCCAGGGTCTTGAAGTTGCCCGCGCCGACGGCGGTGTCCACGATGTCTTTGGCTTGTGCAGAAACGGCGACACCCAGTGCCAGAACGGAAGCAATCAGCAATTTTTTCATCGGAATCTCCAAAGGGTTGAATTCGATAGTTCACACCGGAAAATACCGGCGCGAACGAAATATATCCGAATTAGTAACCCTTTGAATTTTGCGGTAATTAAATGAACTGACCGGTAACTTTTTTGATTCCGTTGGTTTTCCAGCCGACCGTGACCGGCCGCACCTTGCAGGTCAGTCGCTCTTTCGCTCTTCGAGCTTGCCGTCCGCGTGTTTGGCGAAGCGGCCTTTGTCGCGCGGGTGTACCGGGTCGTTGGCGCCCCAGGGCCAGCCGCCGAATTCGGTGCGACGGTAGTCGGCGAACGCCTGGTGGATTTCAGCTTGGGTGTTCATCACAAACGGACCGTATTGCGCCACCGGCTCGCCGATGGGGCGGGCTTGCAGCACCAGCAATTCAGACTCCGCATCGCCATTCACAAAAGTGCAGTCGTGGTCGGCTTGCACCACCATCACCGATTTCACCGGCACGTCTTCCCCCGCTACTTGCAGGGCGCCACCTTTGAAGAAATACAGCACGCGGCGGGTGTCCGCACTCTCGGCGGCGGGCAGCGTCCACTGCGCGCCGGGACTGAGTTGGATGGTGTAGATGCCGAGGTCACTGCCGGGCTCGCTGGCCCACGAATCCGGGGGTGGTGGCAAGCCCTGCTTGTCATTGAGCTTGCCAGCAATGCACACCACTTCGGTGGTTTTGCCCTGCGCGTCGGTAGCCGTGATACGGGGAATGTCTTCGTGCCAGAACATGGTGAAGTGCGGCTCGGCCATTTTGTTTTTGGCCGGCAGGTTCACCCAGATCTGGAACAGCTCGGTGGGGTTGGGCGCGTCGGTGTGCAGCAGTGGAAACATCTCGCAGTGCACGATGCCTTTGCCCGCCGTGAGCCACTGCACATCACCGCCGCCAAAGCGGGCGGTAGCACCTAGCGAATCCGAGTGGTCGATGCGGCCATTGCGCACGATGGTGACGGTCTCAAACCCCCGGTGCGGGTGTGAGGGAAAGCCCGGCACGGTGTCGCCGTGGTACATGCTCCAGCCGTCTTTGCCGGCAAAGTCCTGGCCGATGTTGCGGCCGGCCAGCAGGGCAGGGTCCGGCGCCATCTGCGCGTTGCCCGCGGGGTAGGCGTCGTTGTGGTGCACACAAAACAAAAACGGGTCCACGGTTTGCCAGGGGAAACCGAGGGGGGCAATGGAGAGCAGTGTTTTCATGGGCTCCATTGTCTTAGCTGTTTCAAGGCCTTGCTGGCGGCCACTAAGATCGCCCCATGTTGTTTTCTTCGTTATGGTCCCGGTGGGCAGTTGTGCTCGTGGGCGCGGCGGCAGTGCTGGCGCTGGATGATGTCGCCCGTCCGGCAGGGCCGCAGCCCGCTCAAGCCGTGGTGCCCGCAGTGTCGGTGCAGGGCAAGCCGGTTCAGGCCGCCAGCCTCCAGCGGGTTGCCATGGGCGATGTTCCCATGCCGCCCGGTACCGCAGCCGCCCATGCGAGCAGTTTGTTGCCGATGCCGGCCAGCAGCCCTGCGGCATTGAGTTTGTTTTGGTTCTCGGGCGAGCGCGAAA
>JAIXVK010000018.1 GCA_027483085.1 Comamonadaceae bacterium
ATGACCAGCACTGCACTGGTGTTGCTGATGACGCTGCCCGGTATTGCCTTGTTTTATGGCGGCATGGTGCGCAAAAAGAGTGTCATCAACACCATGGCGAGTGTGGTGGCGGTGGCGGCTTTGCTGAGCCTGCTCTGGTTTGCGGTGGGCTATTCGCTGGCCTTTACGCCGGGCACGGCCTGGCTGGGTGGGACCGAACGGATGTGGTTCAGCGGGCTGGGCTACCTTAAAGAGGCGGGCTTGGTGGCGGTGAGCCATGTGGCACCCAATATCCCGGAGTCGGTGTATGCGATGTTTCAGCTCACCTTCTTCATCATCACCGGGGCGCTGATTGTGGGTGCGCTGGTCGAGCGGATGCGCTTCTCGGCCATGCTGCTGTTTATTGGCATGTGGTCGGTGGTGGTGTACGCCCCGATTGCCCACTGGGTGTGGGAGCCGGGCGGCTGGCTGGTGCAGATGGGCGTGCTCGACTTTGCGGGCGGTGCCGTGGTGCACATCAATGCGGGTGTCTCGGGCCTGGTGTGCGCCTACATGCTGGGCGCCCGCAAGGGCTATGGCAAAGAGCCTTTTGAGCCTTTCAACCTGGGCCTGACCATGGTGGGCGCAGGCCTGCTGTGGGTGGGCTGGTTCGGCTTCAATGCCGGCTCGGCGGTGGCGGCCGATGGGCGGGCAGGCCTGGCCATGGCGGTCACGCACCTTGCGGCATCCGCCGGCGCCATGAGTTGGATGCTGGGTGAGTGGGTCATGCGCGGGCGCCCCTCTTTGCTGGGGCTGTGCTCGGGCTTGGTGGCAGGGCTGGTGGCTATCACCCCGGCGGCAGGTTTTGTGTCGCCCAGCGCGGCGGTGATCATCGGTTTGGTGGCGGGGGTGACCTGCTACTGGGGCGCGACCGGCCTGAAGCGCATGCTCAATGCCGACGACTCGCTGGATGTATTCGGGGTGCACGGCATAGGCGGCATCGTGGGGTCCTTGCTCACCGGGGTGTTTGCCAGCAAGGGCATTTCTGGCGTGACCGGCAGTGTGGCCACCCAAGCGCTGGGCGCGGTTGTGGTGGTGGTCTATAGCGGCGCCATGAGCTTTGCGCTGCTGTGGCTGACCAAGGTGATTGTGGGCCTGCGGGTCGATGACAACGCAGAGCTGGTGGGCCTGGATGTGTCGCAACACCGCGAGCACATCGGGGGTTGATGGAGTGATTTGAAACAGGTTGCGGCCGCCAGCGGCTGCCAAGGAGTGTTGCATGTTGAACAGCGAAAAACTGGCGATTGCCGCCCATTTGCACGTGCTGCTGCGCCGTAAAACCGGCCGGGTGACCGATACCGAGTGGATGGCCAGCAACACCGAGTACGCCGCTGAAATCATCCGCTTTGCGCGCGCCGCCGCCAAAGACGACGGCCATGCCGACCTCGGCGAGTGGGCCGCCAAACTGGAGCTCGCCATGGAGCCCCAGCACCCCCACCGCGCGACCAGCCGCGACAAGCTGTTCGGCATGCTGGGGGGCAACACCCGCCCGGCACCGCTGCCCGGCGCATCTGACTCGCTGCTGGGCGCTGCCGATGCGGGCGGGCACCGGTACATACGCGGCATCCGCTAGCGGCGGCGGCCCAACCGGGGCCTATCACCGGCACAATCTGCGCATGTTGTGCTTAACCCTTCGCCTGTTGGCCTGTGCCGCACTGATGTGCGCCACCACCCTGCACGCCAGCCCCTTGCTCCGCTGTGAGCTCACCTACGCTGGCAGTACCCAAACCCTGGAGGCCACGCCCGTGGACGACCCATACCCGGTGGCATCGGTCGATGTGGGCGGGCGCTTTTACTTCAAGGCGGTGGTGGTGGGCCGTGGCGGGCAGCCCGAATACATCAAAACCTATGCCTACCTCGATACCCTCACCCAGCCGGTGCTGGTGCAGCAGGCCAATTATTTCCCGCCGTTCACCGCGGCGCCGGGCGGCCAACGGCTGACCGGCAAACAGTTTGTGTATGCAGGCCCCGTCGAGCGGGAACTGCAATACGAGTGCGTGCTGCACGGGGTGCAACCATGAAGCGCCCCACCCTCAACCACGTGCTCGGCCTGATGCTCGCAGGCACTATCGCCTTACTAGGCCACAGCGCAGCCGTGGCACAGCCAGTGCCACCAGCCAAGGATGAGTCAGGCTGGGTGACGCTGGTGTTTGCCGGAGACATCGTGCTCGACGATGTGGCGGGCGCCATGATCGAACGGGGCGAAGACCCGTTTGGCGGCTTCCGAGACTTTTTTGCGAAGGCGGATATCCGCATTGGCAACCTCGAGTGCGTAGTGGCCACCACCGGCTCGGCGGGCGACAAAAACTTCACCTTCCGGGCCCACCCGCGGACCTTGCCGGTGCTCAAGCGCCACTTCGATGCGCTGGCCCTGGCCAACAACCACTCGGGCGACTATGGCCGCGAGGCATTTGCCGAAATGCTCACCCTGCTGCCGGCCGCCGGGCTGCAATACTTTGGCGGTGGCCGCAACCTGAAAGAGGCCCACGCGCCGCTGATCCTGGAGCGCAAGGGCCTGCGGATTGCGCTGCTGAGCTACAACGAGTTCATGCCGCGCAGTTTTGAAGCGGACTTTGACGCCCCGGGCATCGCTTGGAGCGAAGATGAGCAGGTGGTGGCCGATATTCGCGCCGCCCGTGCGGTGCACCGCGCGGATTTGGTGATACCCGTCATGCACTGGGGGTGGGAAAACGAGCTGGTGGCCAACAACCGCCAACGCAGCTTGGCTCGCCGCATGGTGGATGCGGGTGCGGACGCAGTCATTGGCGGCCACCCGCATGTCACCCAGGACATTGATTACCACCAAGGCAAACCCATCGTCTACAGCGTGGG
>JAIXVK010000557.1 GCA_027483085.1 Comamonadaceae bacterium
GGAGGCTGCAACGGAACCGTCAAGCACCGACTTCAGTGCTTTGTAGCCTGGCTCGCCTTCATCAAAGCTCAAATCATCACAAAAGATGATAAATTTTTCAGGCCTTGCCGCGATCAGCTCGATGATGTCCTGGAGATCTATCAGGTCTGCCTTGTCCACCTCGATCAGGCGCAAGCCTGAAGGTGCATAGGTCTGAAGGCATGCCCGAATAAGCGAGGACTTTCCGGTACCACGGGCACCGGTTAACAAGACATTATTTGCCAAGCCACCGCGCACAAACTGCGCTGTGTTGCGTTGGATTTTTTCCTTTTGGTCGTCGATCTCGCGCAGTGAGTCCAATGACATGGCACCCACATGCTGCACCGGAGAGATAGCACCCTGGCCACTGGACCGGCGACGATAACGGAAGGCGATCGACGCATTCCAATCTGGCGCTGTCAATGAGTGCGGAAGTGAGGCCTCCACACGCTGCATGAACAGTTCAGCCCGCGCGAAGAAGCGCTCTAGTGCATCAGACATCAAGCAATCCCGTTTAGGAGCGATAGTCGGCGTTGATCGTCACGTAGTCGTGGCTGAAATCGCAGGTCCAGACCGTCTGGCTGGCAGCGCCCCGCCCCAAATGGACGCGCACGGTAATCTCGCTTTGCTTCATGACGCGCTGACCATCCTCCTCACGGTAGGCGGGATTTCGACTACCCCGGGTTGCGACATGCACATCGTCCAAGAACAGCTCGATGAGTGACTGGTCCAAATCCTGGATACCTGCGTAGCCCACGGCAGCAAGAATGCGGCCAAGGTTGGGGTCGCTGGCGAAAAATGCGGTTTTCACCAAGGGTGAGTGCGCAATGGCATAGGCCACGAGACGGCACTCCGCTTCGCTTCCGCCACCCTCGACTTGCACGGAAATGAACTTGGTTGCGCCCTCGCCGTCCCGCACGATGGCTTGTGCCAATTTGCGAGCAACCTCCAGCATTGCAAGCTTTAGGGGAGCGGCAGAGGCCGCGTCCAGATCAGTGACAGTTGGATTGCCCGCCTTGTTGGAAGCAATCACCAACAACGAATCATTGGTAGAGGTATCGCCATCTACCGTCACCCGGTTAAACGAGCCCTCGGCCAGTTCGCGTGCCAGAGCGGGCATCACGGAGGCATCAATACAGGCGTCAGTGGCAATAAACCCCAACATCGTGGCCATGTTCGGGCGAATCATGCCTGCGCCTTTGCTGATACCCGTGACCGTGATCGGGACGCCATCTACCAAGGCCGTTGCACTGAAAGCTTTGGGCTGGGTGTCCGTGGTCATGATACCCTCGGCCGCCTTGAGCCAGTTGCTTTCCCGCGCATCCAGAATTGCAGCATCCAAGCCGGCCACGATCCGGTCCACCGGCAGTGGCTCCATGATCACGCCGGTAGAAAATGGCAGCACTTGCGTGGCCTGGAGGCTGAGTTTGCCCGCCAGTGCGGAGCAGGTTTCCTTGGCACGGGCGAGTCCATCGGCTCCGGTGCCAGCGTTAGCGTTACCCGTGTTGATCACGACCGCCCGAATGTCACTGGCCGCGAGATGCTCCCGGCAAATTTGCACTGGGGCTGCACAAAAGCGGTTGGTCGTAAACACGCCACCGACGGTGCAGCCGGGATCCAGCAGCATCACGGTCACATCTTTGCGACCCGGCTTTCGAACGCCGGCTTCGGTAACCCCAATACGGACGCCGGTCACCGGCAACAAATCGGCTGCAACAGGCAGCGGGAGGTTCACTGGCATACAAAGGCTTTCAAGAGAGTTTGCCGTGGCACTGTTTGTATTTTTTACCGCTGCCGCAAGGGCAAGGGTCGTTACGGCCGACGCGCGGGACATCGGACTCGGCCGCTTTTACGGTAGCGGCATCAGTCGTGGTCTCAGCTTCGCCAGTCTCTGTGGGAGCGGTGTAGGTGACGTTGGCGATGCTCTCCCCGCGCGATTCAATGGCCTCAGCAGCCTGCTCCAACTGTTCGTTGGATTGGATCTTGACGGTCATCAATATTTTGGTGACATCGTTTTTGACGGAGTCTAGCAACTGGCCGAATAGTTCAAACGCTTCGCGCTTGTATTCCTGCTTGGGTTGCTTTTGTGCGTAACCCCGCAGATGGATACCTTGGCGCAAGTAGTCCAAGGCACTCAGATGATCACGCCAGTGGCTATCGATACTCTGCAAGAGCACCATACGCTCGAACTGGGTGAAGTTGTCTTTGCCGACCAGGTTCACTTTGCTCTCGAAAGCCTCGTTCGCAGCCGTAGTAACGGTGGTCACGATTTCTTCATCGGTAATAGAGCTGGCGCTGCTGACTTGCTTCTGAAGGTCCAGGTTCAGTTGCCATTCATCTGACAGCATCTTCTGGAGCGATGGAATGTCCCATTGCTCTTCTACCGACTCTGCCGGGACGAACTGACGCACCATGTCTTCAAACGCACCTTCGCGCAGACCCGCAATCTGAGCCTCCAGATCGGTGGCATCCAAAATCGCGTTGCGTTGCTGGTAGATGACCTTGCGCTGATCGTTGGACACATCGTCGTATTCCAACAGCTGCTTGCGCATATCGAAGTTGCGCGCTTCTACTTTGCGCTGCGCACTCTCGATGCTACGGGTCACGATACCGGCTTCAATGGCCTCCCCCTCAGGCATTTTGAGGCGATCCATGATGGATTTCACCCGGTCGCCGGCAAAGATCCGCATCAAAGAGTCATCAAGACTCAGATAGAAACGGGATGAACCGGGATCTCCTTGGCGCCCTGAGCGACCACGGAGTTGGTTGTCGATCCGGCGAGACTCGTGGCGCTCGGTCGCGATGATGCGCAGACCACCCAGCGCCTTGATGGCTTCGTGATCTTTTTGCCACTGGCTTTTCAACTCCGCGACTTTGGCTTGCTTGGCAGCTTCGTCCAAAGAGGCATCGCCCTCAATCGCCTCCAGCAGCTTGTCCATGTTGCCGCCAAGAACAATATCGGTACCACGGCCCGCCATGTTGGTCGCGATGGTGATCATCTTTGCGCGACCGGCCTGAGCCACGATGTCTGCTTCGCGCGCGTGTTGCTTGGCGTTCAAGACCTGGTGCGGCAACTTTTCTTTATCGAGGAGCTCAGCAATGATTTCTGAGTTTTCAATCGATGTGGTTCCCACCAGAACAGGCTGGCCCCTGTCATAGCATTCGCGGATGTCTTTGATCGCAGCATCATACTTTTCGCGGGTTGTCTTGTAGACACGGTCCAACTGGTCGTCCCGGCGGCTGATGCGGTTGGGCGGAATTACTACAGTTTCGAGACCATAGATCTCCTGAAACTCGTAGGCCTCGGTGTCTGCGGTACCGGTCATCCCCGCCAGCTTGCTGTAGAGCCGGAAATAATTCTGGAAGGTAATGGACGCTAGGGTCTGGTTTTCCGCCTGGATCTGCACCCCTTCTTTGGCCTCTACCGCTTGGTGCAAGCCGTCGCTCCAACGGCGACCAGTCATCAGACGGCCGGTGTATTCGTCAACGATGACGATTTCACCGTTTTGCACAACGTAATGCTGGTCGCGGTGATACAGATGATTGGCACGCAACGCTGCGTACAAGTGATGCATCAGCGTGATGTTTGCCGGGTCGTACAAAGAAGAGCCCGCAGGTATCAAGCCCAGCTCTGCAAAAATGGACTCGGCTACTTCGTGCCCTTGTTCCGTCAAGAAAACTTGGTGACTCTTCTCATCTAGAGTGAAGTCGCCGGGTTTGGTAATGCCTTGCCCAGTGATGGGATCAGCTTCCCCCTCTTGCTTGACCAAGCGCGGAATCGCTTTGTTAATGGCGAGATAGAGTTCGGTGTGGTCTTCAGCTTGACCACTGATGATGAGTGGTGTGCGGGCTTCGTCGATCAAAATGGAATCGACTTCATCCACGATGGCAAAGTTCAGTCCGCGTTGCACCCGATCAGCCGCTTCGTAAACCATGTTGTCGCGGAGGTAATCGAAACCGTACTCGTTGTTGGTACCGTAGGTGATGTCAGAGTTGTAGGCCTGCTGCTTGTCTTCACGAGGGGCTTGGGGCATGTTGATGCCGACGGTCAGACCCAAGAAGTTATAGAGGCGGCCCATCCATCGCGCGTCGCGGCTGGCAAGGTAATCGTTGACGGTAACAACGTGGACACCTTTACCGCTTAGTGCATTCAGAAACACCGGCAACGTCGCAGTGAGCGTTTTGCCCTCACCGGTGCGCATTTCTGAAATCTTCCCGTAATGCAGCGCCATTCCACCCAACATTTGCACATCGAAGTGGCGCATTTTCATGACGCGCTTGGAGCCTTCGCGTACGAGAGCGAAAGCTTCCGGAAGGATGGCATCGAGCGTCTCACCTTTGGCGACACGGTCTTTAAACTCTTGCGTCTTGGCACGGAGTCCGTCGTCGGTAAGGGCCTCGAACTCAGGCTCCAGAGCATTGATGCGAGTTACTACGACCCGATACTGCTTGAGCAAACGATCGTTGCGGCTGCCAAAAATTTTGGTAAGGAAGTTAATAGCCATCAATGCGAGCACTGCCCGACGAACCCACCATGGGCTTACCGGACTGCACAGTCCTTTGTTTATCTTGAGAAAGTGGAGGCTCTTTGCGGGAAGTCAAGCCAGACTAATGGCCAGCGCTCAGCATCGAGTCAATCGGCTGATTTTAGCGCTGTAGAACAGACGCGTTGAAAGAGGCAGACCGCTCGGTACCCAAACCTTTTCCGGCATTCAGAAACTTCTGTGGATCTTGAGGGACGCCCTGAACCAAGACTTCAAAGTGGAGGTGTGCGCCTGTCGATCGCCCGGTGTTACCGACATCCGCGATACGCTGTCCACGCTTGATCAGATCGCCCTTTTTCACATGGACTTTAGAGGCGTGCGCGTATCTTGTGATGAGGTCGTTGCCATGATCCACCTCGAGCATGTTTCCGTATTGCGGGTGGTATTCCTGCGTCACCACCATACCGCCGGCCGCAGCGTAGATCGGTGTGCCGACACCCGCCGGGAAATCAAGCCCTGTATGCAGAGCCGAACGGCCTGTGATGGGATCGATCCGCCACCCAAAGATGGAGCCCAGATTGGCATCCAACACTGGTTGCTGCGTAGGCACCATCATTTTCTTTATCTTTTGCTCGAA
>JAIXVK010000491.1 GCA_027483085.1 Comamonadaceae bacterium
GCGCCTCAGGCGTGGGTGGCGGCTTCTCCGGCGAACTCAAAAGCGCGCTTGGCGCAGTCAGCGCTGCCCAGAACGAATCCGGCCGCCTGCAACGGGAAGTGCAGCTGGAAAACCCCAAAGTTAGTTTGGAAGAAACCATGGTGGCCATCCAGAAAGCCCAGATCGGCTTCCAGGCCACGCTGCATGTGCGCAACCGGATGGTGCAGGCCTACACCGATATCATGAATATGCAGGTTTGATGAATTTGCTATTTTTTTGATAGCTATTCGCGCACATTCGGCGTGCGCCAAGTGCCAATTTGATTCAGAAAAGTGCTGCTGCGAGACACAGCAATCCACCTTCAGGATTACTGCCTGGCGAATTATTCGACCTGACATGCAGCCAATTGCAGACAAAATTCCAGAACAACTTAGTGTAGGTACTGGTTTTGGATTTCCACTCGCTGCTCAAAATGGGCCAGCCATGGCTCGGCCAGATAGCGAATCTGAGCATCGTTGTGCAGGATGCGCTGCATGATGCGGGTTTTCTCGGCCCGGGACGCCGCATCCAGCTCTTCGCTGCGCGCCCGCTGGCGGAGTTGCTCGATCAGCACGGCGCAGGCTCCCTCGAAGCGCATGACACCATCCCAGTCTTCTGCCTTGGCGGCTTCTAACATTTTGGCACTGCTGTCTTCGATGGCCTTGTAAAAGTCAATCAGCATTTGTGGCATAGCGCATCACCCTGTTTTAAACCGCCAGTCAAGCGGGCTGTCCATTCCAGTTCATTTGCTTCCAACCGTCGAAAATAGGATGAATCAGATCTCTTACCTCACTCAACAAAGCGACTTCATTACGCAGATTTGCGAGGGTAAGACGAATCACACAATAGCCATACAGTGATCGAAGATTTGCGGCAACCTCACCGCCTTGCTCCAAATCCAAAGGCGCTATCAGTCCCTCTTCCAAAATACGCACAGCATGGTTGATGTGTCGGCATTTTTGGGATGTATCGCCACGCTCCATGGCAGCCTTTGCCAAGGCCAGAGCCTGCAAGAGTGCATCGAAAAGCAATGAAACAAGCTTGTGCGGTGATGCCGTGTCAACAATGGTTTCGACATCAATTTTTTTATAGACGGCAGCTGATCTATTGCTAACTGACATAAACATGCTGTAACCCCTTCGTGATGCTTTTTATATCGACATACTTGGCGATAACTCAAGCATTTCGTCAGTTTCAGCCGGTAGATTTATTCCAGGTTGTAACTTGCTGACTTACGTAGGCGTTGAGTGCATTCAGGCTCGCCATCTTTGTGTCCAGCGCCGTATATTGCTTCCTTAAACGAGCCTCCACTGCAGTCGCTCTGTCGGAAACTTTGGTCTGATCTTGCGTGTTTTTCTTTAACGAACCAGACAAAGCTTCTGTCTTGTTGGCAACCGCTCCCCCGCTAGCGATCAGGCCCTTCCCAAAATCCCTCAACTTCAATGCAAACCCGTTGGTCAGTGCATTGCCATTGTTATTAGTAAAAAGCTTTTGCAACGTTCCGTTGTTTGCAGCGGTGCTCAGCTTGTTGGTGTTCATGCTTAGGCTGCCGTCTCTGGCACGCTCTACCCCTACATCGGCCAGGTACTGCGCACTCGCACCCAAACTGGTTGAAGAAACAATACCTCGCAACACGCTTTGCAACCCCACGATCGTCGAGTCACCTTGAAAAAGGCCGGCGGTTTTGTTTTCAGCGTTGTACTTAACCAAATCAGAAAGCGCGCTGTTGATTTTGTTGTACGCGGTGATCAAATCCTGAACATTCTTGACTGCTGATTTCACGTTTTCACTCACAGTGACCGAGGCGGACTTACGGACTTCTGTACCGAGTCCGTAATCTGTGGTTGTGACAGCCAGTAAATCGATAGAAACTCCAGCGATGGCATTTGAGACCGTATTGGTTGGCGATGTGGCAGGTAGGCCATTAATTCGCAATTTGGCATCCGCACTGTATTGCACGGGTACGCCAGCAGCTGCCATACCCACGGATGGGCTGGCCTGAGGGTCAAATACGAAACCCTGCAATCCAGATTCCGACGACTGAATCCTGAAACCGGCTGCTGCGCCGGTATTCTTTGAACTCAAAAGCAGTCGTTGGTTTGTGCCATCGTTGAACACCGCAGCGGCAACACCAATCCCTGCTTTATTTATTTTTGAGGCCAGGGTATCCAGCGTGTCACCGGCAACGACTGTAATGTCTACGGCACTGCTTGTGCCGGGTGCGAACGCGGCTCCATTACTCTCCCACGTGCCAAGCTGAAACTTTAATGTGCCTGCGGAGAGTGTTGTTCCCTTTGCCAAGGTCGCTGTAGATACCGACTGTTGCTTGGCCAATGAATCTACGTCCAATGTAAAAGTCGTAGGTGCTGCCTCTGCAGTCACCGATACTGCGGCCGTCGTTGCACTTGAGATGGAAGCTGAACGGGCAGTCCATGCCGCAGGGTCGGCGATCTTGGTGGCTACATCCGTCAAATCAGAAAACAGGCTTTTCAGCTCACCAATTGCAGAGACTTGCGCTTGAAGGCTGGTCGCCTTAGTTTTTAATGAAGTCAACGGAGCTTTTTCTAATGCAACCAGCTGTGACACGATGTTCTCAACACCGAGGCCGCTCCCGATACCTACCGAAGAAATAGCCATCACGCGCTCCTGTACAAATTAATTCCCGCATTTTGAAACAAGTCCCATCGCAGCGATCCGCTGAAAAGTAAGACTTTCCAAGACAAAAGGCGGCAAACCAAAGTTTGCCGCCTTTGCCGTAACGCCGAAGACTGTTTTAACGCAGGAGGGCCAAGACACCCTGTGGAAGTTGGTTTGCCTGGGCCACCATCGCAGTGCCAGCCTGCTGCAGAATTTGCGAGCGTGACAAGTTAGCTGTCTCCGCGGCGAAGTCCGCGTCTTGGATACGCGAGCGCGATGCAGACAAGTTCTCTGTCGACGACGCCAAGTTGGAAATCGTCGATTCAAAGCGGGATTGCAAGGCACCAAATGCAGCGCGTTGGCTGTTAACAGCAGACAGGGCAGAGTCAACTGTTGACAGCGTGCGGGTAGCTGACGCAACAGTTGAAACGTCCATAGTGCTCGCAGCCTGCAATTGGCTAGCCTTCGCACCGGCAGTGAAATATCCCACGCCCGCTGCGCCACCCGTCGTCGCAGTCACGCTAAAGGTTTTGTCAGAGTCCAGTGTGATCGAACCAGTGATGTAAGTACCGGTTGCACCTGCCACTACTTGGCCATCTAC
>JAIXVK010000028.1 GCA_027483085.1 Comamonadaceae bacterium
CAATGTGGCCGACACCATTGCCCGCACACCCGAGCTCAGCACCCTGAACAGCCTGGTCACCAAGGCAGGCTTGACCGAGACCCTGAAGTCCGCAGGCCCTTTCACCGTATTCGCGCCCAGCACCGAGGCTTTCAAGGCCGTTCCTGCCAAAACTCTCGATGAGCTGGCCGCCAGCCCTGACAAGCTCAAGGCGGTGCTCACCTTCCACGTAGTCCCCGGGAAGCTGATGGCCGCCGACGTCAAAAACAGCAACGTCAAGAGCGTGCAGGGATCCAACCTGGCCCTCGCCAAGGCCGGCACCTTTGTGATCGTGGAAACAGCCACCGTCACCACCGCAGACATCTCCGCGACCAACGGCGTCGTGCATGTGGTGGACACCGTCCTGCTGCCACCTGCCCCGGCGAAATAAGCACCCCACGCATTCAATCAAATCAGCTGCTAGCGCACACAAACAGTGCGCTAGCAGCTATTATTTTTATAGCATTACAAAAAATACCATGCCCTTCACGTCGTTGTGCCAAACCCGCCGGACCACCCTTCGCCAACTCGCATGGGGTGGCTTCGCCTTAAGTGCCACGCCCGCGTTTTCCCAGACGGGCAAAGCGGGCGCAGCGGCGGCCGGAGCCACCGTGGTGCAGATCGTGGATACGTCGCCCACACAAATCGACGTGTCCAAAGACTTTTTGGTGGGCTCGCGTGCTGCGTGGCAAGACCTCAATGCCCGCGGCGGCCTGCGGGGCAAGCCGGTGCGGCATCTGGTCCTCGAGGTGGATGGCAGCCCCAAGGCCCTACGCGGGGTCGCAGACACCCTCAAGGCCATGCCCGAATGTGTCGCGGCAGTGGGCACCGTGGGCGACAAAACAGCCGGTCAGCTGGCCGCCATCCTGCGGCGCGAAATGCCCGAGCTCGCCCATGTCGCCCCCTGGCTACACAACCCGGGCGATGGCAGCGACAATACCTTCGGCATTTTTGCGACCCGCCAAGAGCAAATCGCCTATGCCATCAAGTCTCTCGCCGTCATGGGCGTGCAGCATGTCGGTGCGGTGTACGCCAGCCCCCTCGAGATGGCGCTGTACCGCGAAGACATGGACCGGGCAGCGGCCGAGCTGCAGCTCAAATTGCACACTTATTCGCCCAGCACCTCGCTCGACAAGCTCGCAGGCACCCTGAACGCCCAAAGCCCGCGGATTCTTATTTTTTTGGGTGGCACGCCCGAGCTGGCGCAATTTGCCCAGGGCATCGAAAAGCAGGCCGCCCAGCGCTACCTGGTCGCCATGTCCGATGTCAATGTGGTGGCCCTGCAGCAGCTCGGCGTTTCGCGCTTCAGCCCGGTCATTTCCACGCAAAGTGTGCCGCCCGTCAACAGCAACCTCCCGCTGGTGCGGGCTTACCGCGACGTCATGGGGCGCCTGTATGACGAGCCGCCTACCGCCCAGAGCCTGGCCGGCTTCATTTCCGCACGCTACTGCGCGGAGGTGCTGCAGGGCGTGGAGGGCAACATCACCCGTAACAATGCCATGCTAGCCTTCAGCAAACGAAACGCTGTCGATCTCGCAGGGCTGCGCCTGAACCCCGACACGCGCAAGCGCACCAGCGTGCTCGTGACCCAAAGCATGCTCGGCGCAGACGGCAAAATAGTGGGGTAAGCCGAAGCCCCTCATTGCCGCGGGGGTACCATGCAATCTAAGCCGAACAACTTCTCACCTGACACACACATGACAAATGGAAACCGCCTGGCTGCCGTGGACTTAGGGTCCAACAGCTTCAGGCTCGAAATCGGGCGGGTAGACCACGGCGAATTTCAACGCACCGAATACCTCAAAGAGACCGTACGCCAGGGCGGCGGCCTCGACGAAGACCGCAACCTCACACCGGCCGCCATGCAGGCAGGCTGGGAATGCCTGGCCCGCTTCGGTGAGCGCCTGGCCGGCTTCAAGCCGCACGAGGTCAAGGCAGTCGCCACCCAAACCCTGCGCGAGGCCCGCAACCGCGATGTATTTCTCGAGAAGGCCAACGCAGTGCTGGGCTTTCCGATCGACGTCATTTCCGGCCGCGAAGAGGCCCGACTGATCTACCAAGGCGTTGCGCACATGCTGCCGGTAACCACAGAACGCCGCTTGGTGATCGATGTGGGTGGCCGCTCGACAGAGCTGATTTTGGGGCAAGGCCTGACGCCCGGCACCATGGAGTCGTACCGGGTAGGCAGTATTGCCTGGTCAAAACGGTATTTCCCGGATGGGCAATTCACCGCCAAGGCGTTCGAGATTGCAGAGGTCGCTGCCAAAGCGGTCCTCGATGAGGCGTTTGATGCCTATCACCCCGACCTCTGGGACACGGCCTACGGCTCTGCGGGCACCGTCAGCGCTATCGGCGATGTGCTGGTTGCCGCCGGCTGGCCCGAGGGGGTATTGACACAAGAGGGTCTGGACTGGTTGCTCGAACGCCTGATTGCCGCCCAAAGCGCAGACCGTGTCCGCATGCCCGGCATGCGGGAAGACCGCCGCGCCATCATCGGCGGCGGTTTGAGCGTGATGCGGGCTATTTTCAGCCTGCTGGGCATTACCGAGATGCAACAAGCCAGCGGCGGCCTGCGCCACGGCCTGATTTGCGACCTGACCGGCGGTGCCCGCGACTACGGCGACTTGCGCGCCAAGAGCGTGCAGCGGCTGGCCACCAAGTTTTCCGTGGACTTGGTGCAAAGCGCGCGGGTCAGCAAAGTGGCGACACACCTGCTCAAACAGGTACTGGGCACCTACGAAACAGCAGACCCCGAGCGCTTGATGCGCAAGCTGGGTTGGGCCGCTGAACTCCATGAAATCGGCAGCCATATTGCCCACAGCGACTACCACAAGCATGGCGCCTATATTTTGGACAATGCAGATGCTGCGGGCTTCTCGCTCTCAGAAATGCACCGCCTGAGCTTGCTGGTGCTGGGGCACCGAGGCAAATTGCGCAAACTGGAATCGGTGCTGTCCCAAGACGACCTGGTGTTGCAACTGATTTGCCTGCGCCTGGCAGTCATCTTGTGCCATGCGCGGCGGGACCCTGACCTGAAGGGCATGGCGCTCACCACCGGCCCGCAGGGCACACACCGCCTGCATCTGGCCTGCCGCACTAGCTGGGCAGTCGCTTACCCCCAAAGTGCGCATCTTTTGCGGGAAGAAGAACTGGCGTGGCAAAAGGCCCCGTGGACCCTGCATATCAGCGGGATTTAAGCCAGCACAGTTTCGTGTAACCCGGTGGGGGACAACTTGGCGTCATGCTTGGCCATGGCCGCCAGGTTGGCCACATCCTCCGCACGGGTGAACTGGTGGCCATCGACCACCACCGCACCGATCGACAACGTGGTGCAAGGGAAAAAGCGGCGCACACCGTGCCTGTCTTCGGCTTCAATGCCCCCCGCCTGACGCGCGTTTTCATCAAACAAGGCCCGGGCGCGCTCTCCAAACTCGGCTACCAAGCGCTCGCAGCGGGCCCGCCAGTCCTCGCTTTGAAACAGCAGGATGAAGTCGTCACCGCCCACATGGCCCAAAAAGTCGCGCTGGGCATCGCACTGCTCCATGGCAATGCGCGCCAGAAGGCGGATCATCTCGTCGCCCCGCCAGTACCCGTAATAGTCGTTGTAAGGCTTGAAATGGTTCAGATCGGCATAACACGCCACAAAGCACGCCTGCTTTTTCAACAAGCGCTCGATGTGCTGGGTAATGGGGATGTTGCCCGGTAAAAACGTCAGGGGATTGGCGTGGCGGGCTGCCTCGATCCGGGTCTCGGTGACCGACCGGACCAGTTGGTCGCCAGTACCGATCCCCACATAGCGGCCATTGTCTGTGGCAATGAATCCGTCGCTCAGGTAGCGCTGATCCTGCGAGGTCAGAATGCCAACCAACTCGTCCACGCTGTGTTCACGCTCAATCAGGCGGGGCTCCATGTTGGCATGCACCACACAAGGCTTGCGGCCCCACACCTCACGGTAATAGAGCTTGCTGTATTCGTTCATGAAGTGCGCGCGGTTGATGATGCCCACCGGGCGCTCCCCTTCCACCACCGCGACCGCATGCAAAGTGCTGTGGTCCAGAAAAATACGGGCCAGCGTGTCATTGTGGGTTTCCGGGCTCACCGTGGGTGCGCGCACCAGCGACAGGCTGCGCAAATGCCCGCCTTGCGACAAGCGACCCAGCTCCGGGAACACCGCTACCTGGCGCTCTTGCAGCACCTGCTTGGGCAGCGCAGGCAGCCACTGCAAGGGCACAGCATCCGGACGGCCCAGAAAATAGCCTTGGCCATACTCAATGCCCACATCGCGCAACACCCGCAGGTCCTCTGCCGTTTCAATACCCTCAGCAACCAGCGCGGTACCAAAGATGGTGGCAATGTGCTGCAGGGCCTGAATGGTTTTAAGCTTGTCGCC
>JAIXVK010000507.1 GCA_027483085.1 Comamonadaceae bacterium
TCCGACTTCAGGTCAGCCCGTGCACCCACGTCCATGACCTCAAAAATAGTGGTCAACGCGAAGTGGTGGTCCAGGGGATCAGGTCGCCCCATCAACTCGGCCAGACGCAGAAACAGGTGCTCCAGCCGCAAATACGTGCGGATGCGTTCGTTGAAGGGGTATTCGTAAAGGATCACGCTGGTATTTCCGGTCGGCGGTCGATCATAGCCCGAACTGTGCGCCCATTTGCCTCGTCACCGCTTCAAGTTGCAGCAAAGACAGGTCCTCGTTAAAGATCACACAGTCGGCAGCCGCAAGCCTGATAAGACGTGGAACTTGGCTATCGATGACAGCCTGCACTTCGTGGGCTTGAAGGGCATTTCTCTGCATGACTCTGCGGATCTGTGTCTCGGTCGAGCAGTCCACCACGAGCACCCTATCAAGCCGCTTTCGCCAGTGTGCAGACTCGACCAACAGGGGAATATCCAACACCACACATCGCGCACCACCGGTCTGAGCCTCCCGGGTGGCGGCCTCAATGGCGGCGCCGACCAGTGGGTGAACGATGGACTCCAGCAGCTTGCGGGCCTCTGTATCCTGGAACACCTTTGCCCGAATCTTAACCCGGTCCAGTGCACCCGTGGCATCGATCATGTCCGCCCCGAATGCGGCGCTGATGGGGGCAATGGCGCTTCCACCCGTGGCAGTTGCCGCACGCGAAATCGCGTCTGCATCAACGACTGCTGCACCGCACTGTCCCAAGAAAGCGGCCACCGTGCTCTTCCCGCTGCCGATTCCACCTGTGAGCCCGACCCGCATCTCGTGGGTCCTGCTTACAAGTTGGCCATCTGGCGCAAGGTGTCAGGCCCGATGATTAACGCTGCAAAGCCTGCGCCAGCCAGGAACGGCCCAAAGGGCACATAGCCCCCTTCCCGCAAACCACTGGTGAACTTCATCGCAATACCCACGATCGCACCTATTACGGACGCCAACAAGATCATGGGGATCAGCACCGGCCAGCCAAACCATGCACCCAGCGCGGCAAACAGCTTGAAGTCACCATAACCCATACCTTCTTTGCCAGTCACCAACTTGAACAGCCAGTAAATCGACCACAACGACAAATACCCTGCCACCGCGCCCCATAGGGCGGTACTCAAGGGTACCGCGGTCCATCCAAGGGCGGAGGCCACCAAGCCGAGCCACACCAAGGGCAGCGTGATGTCATCCGGCAGGAGGGTGGTGTCCCAGTCAATCATGGCCAGACTCACCAGCGCTGCGCAAAAGACACACCAAACCAAGGCCGTAGCAGACAAGCCCCATTGCCATGCGCAGAATCCAAAGAGTCCGCCAGTCACCAGCTCGACAAGCGGGTAGCGCACGCTGATCGGCTTTTTGCATTCAGCGCAACGTCCGCGCAAAGCCACATAACTGACGACCGGGATGTTTTCGTACCAAGCGATCAGGTGGCCGCAGTGCGGGCAGCGCGACCGTGGCACCATCAAGTTAAACGGGGCTTGTGCAGGCGGCTCTTTGCCTGCCATCTCGGCAAATTCCGCAGCCCATTGTTGTTCCATCATCTTGGGCAGCCTGTGGATCACCACATTCAAGAAGCTGCCGATCAGCAACCCCAGCAAACCCAATACACCCACGTCCAACCATTGCAAACCGGTGCTCATCAAACCACTTGTCCTAACTTGAAGATCGGGAGGTACATCGACACCACAATCCCACCGATCAGTGTGCCCAGCACCACAATAATGATGGGCTCCATCAGGCTGGAGATGCCTGCCACCATGTCATCGACTTCCGCTTCAAAAAAGTCGGCCGCCTTGCCCAACATATGGTCAATAGAGCCCGACTCTTCCCCGATGGCACACATCTGCAACACCATCGACGGAAACAAATTCGCATTCGACATGGCTGCAGTCAGTGAGGTGCCGGTAGACACTTCCTGCTGGATCTTTTGGGTCGCATTCAGGTACACCACGTTGCCAGATGCCCCGCCCACCGAGTCCAGAGCTTCCACTAGGGGCACCCCGGCCGCAAACATGGTGGACAGCGTACGGGTCCAGCGGGCCACACAGCTCTTTTCCACCATGACACCGAAGATGGGCAGTTTCAGCATGACACGGTCCATGAAGGCCTGCACTTTCTCGTTGCGGCGCCACGCCTGCATGAAAAAGTACAACCCACCGCCAATCCCGCCGAATATCAGCCACCAATACTCGATAAAAATCTCACTCAGGGCGATCACAAACAAGGTGGGCGCCGGCAGCTCTCCGCCGAAAGAGCTGAAGACCTGCTTGAACGACGGGATCACAAAAATCATGATCACCGAGACCACCACAAAAGCCACCACCAGCACCGCAATCGGGTACATCAGCGCAGACTTGATCTTGGATTTGATAGCCTCTGTTTTCTCCATATAGACCGCCAAGCGGTCCAGCAACTGATCCAGAATACCGGCCGACTCGCCAGCTTCAACCAAGTTGCAATACAGGTTGTCAAAGTACAGCGGATACTTGCGGAAGGCCGCACTCAGCGAGGTACCGGTTTCCACATCTGCGCGGATGTCGCTCAGCAACTTGGTCACACTGGGGTTCGGGTTACCGCGCCCGACAATGTCAAAGGCTTGCAGCAAGGGCACACCTGCCTTCATCATCGTGGCCAGCTGCCGGGTAAAGATCGCCATGTCTTTGGGCTTGATCGATTTGCCCGAGCGCATGCGCCGCTTTTTGATTTTGGTCGGCGTCACGCCCTGTCGGCGCAACATGGACTTCACCTGGTTTTCACCCACGGCCCGCGTCTCGCCCCGGACTTGCTTGCCGTTGCGGTCTTTGCCTTCCCATTCAAAAACCACGTCTTTGGTGGGCGCAGATTTTCCTGTTGCCATAGATCTCCCGGGGTTGCCCTTTTACTCGTTGGTCACAGCAAGCACTTCTTCCAACGAAGTCAGCCCTTGTTTCACTTTGTGCAAGCCGGACTGACGCAACGAGCGCACGCCCTCCAACTCTGACTGGGCGGCGATATCCATTGCACTGCCATCACGCAAAATAATGCGCTGAATCTCTTCACTGATGGGCATCACTTGGTAGATACCCACCCGGCCCTTGTATCCGTTGTTGCAAGCCGAGCAACCCACTGCCCGATAGGGCTTCCAGTTCCCATCGAGATCAGCTTGCTTGAATCCCGCATCCAGCAGCGCGAGTTCCGGTACATCGGCAGGTTGCTTGCATTGCCCGCACAACCGCCGCGCCAAGCGCTGCGCCGTGATCAAAATGACGCTGGATGCAATGTTGAACGGCTGAATGCCCATGTTCCGCATCCGCGTGAGCGTTGTCGGCGCATCGTTGGTGTGCAAGGTCGATAGCACCAAGTGGCCGGTTTGCGCCGCCTTGATCGAAATGTCCGCTGTCTCCAAGTGCCGGATTTCACCCACCATGATGATGTCCGGATTCTGCCGCAAAAACGACTTCAGCGCCGCA
>JAIXVK010000641.1 GCA_027483085.1 Comamonadaceae bacterium
GAATTTGAAGACGCAACCCGTGGCATGAAGTCCGGCGAAAGCAAGACTTTCCCCTTGGCTTTCCCTGCGGACTACCACGGTAAAGACGTGGCTGGCAAGACAGCCGACTTCCTGGTCACCCTGAAGAAGCTCGAAGCCGCCAACCTGCCCGAAGTTAACGCAGACTTGGCCAAGTCCTTGGGTATCGCAGAAGGCACCGTGGAGGCGCTGCGCGCTGACATCCGCAAGAACCTTGAACGTGAAGTCAAGCACCGTTTGCTGGCTCGCAACAAGCAAGCAGCGATGGACGCATTGGTCGCCAAGGCCGAGCTCGATTTGCCGAAGTCCAGCGTGCAAGCTGAGTTGGACCGCATGGTCGAGAGCGCCCGTGCAGACCTCAAGCAGCGTGGTATCAAGGATGCGGACAAGGCGCCAATTCCTGACGACATCTTCCGTCCACAAGCCGAGCGTCGCGTGCGTTTGGGTCTGGTAGTGGCTGAATTGGTTCGCTCCAATGACCTGGCCGCCAAGCCTGAGCAGATCAAGGCCCACGTCGAAGAGCTGGCAGCCAGCTACGAGAAGCCAGCCGACGTGATCCGTTGGTACTACGGCGACAACCGCCGCATGGCTGAGGTCGAGGCAGTTGTGATTGAAAACAACGTGACCGAGTACATCTTGGCCAAGGCCAAAGTGACTGACAAGGCTGTGTCCTTCGACGAATTGATGGGCCAGAACTAAGGTCAGGCGCAGGCGCATTCTGTGCGTCGCAGCGAAATGGGGCTTGCGCGGGACTTGCAGTCCTGCGGCTAAGCCCCATTTGCTTTTTGGGCTTGTCTTTTTCGGTACAGTTACCCCCTACATTTTGGAGAGTTTATGAACGTCAAATACGGAATGTCCGGCGCAATGGAAACCCAAGCTTTGGGTATGGTGCCCATGGTCATCGAGCAATCGGGACGTGGCGAGCGTTCATACGACATTTATTCCCGTCTGCTGAAAGAGCGCGTGATTTTTCTGGTCGGACCGGTCAATGACCAGACTGCCAACTTGGTAGTGGCGCAGTTGCTGTTCCTGGAAAGCGAGAATCCTGACAAGGACATTTCTTTCTACATCAACTCCCCGGGCGGCTCTGTGAGCGCCGGTATGGCGATCTATGACACCATGAATTTCATCAAGCCTGACGTGTCCACCTTGTGTACCGGCATGGCGGCGAGCATGGGTGCCTTCCTGTTGGCGGCTGGCGCCAAAGGCAAGCGCTTCTCTTTGCCCAATTCCAAGGTCATGATCCATCAGCCTTTGGGTGGAACCCAGGGCCAAGCCACTGAAATCGAGATTCACGCCCGCGAGATTTTGAAGACCCGCGAGCAGTTGAACAAGATTTTGGCCGAGCGTACCGGTCAGCCCTTGGAGAAGATTGAGCGTGATACAGAGCGTGACTACTACCTGTCGGCAGACGAGGCCAAGGAATACGGCCTGGTCGATCAAGTGATCGCCAAGCGCCCCTGATACGGCTGGCGCAGTTCCTTCCAAGACGGTGCCTCTCCTGCGGAGATGCACCGTTTTCATTTGGTTATCATTGCTTAACTTAGCGAAAAAAGGCACACATCCATGGCCGAGAAAAAAGGCTCAACCAGCGAAAAAACCCTGTACTGCTCTTTTTGCGGGAAGAGTCAGCATGAGGTGAAGAAACTCATTGCTGGACCGTCTGTCTTTGTGTGCGACGAATGCATTGACCTTTGCAATGAAATCATCCGTGATGAGTTGCCTGCTACGACTGAGAACAAAGAGTCGAAGTCTGATCTGCCCACTCCAGCAGATATCAAAGCCAACCTCGACAACTATGTCATTGGTCAAGAGCCGGCAAAACGCACTTTGGCAGTGGCGGTTTACAACCACTACAAACGTCTGAAGCACAAAGAGAAGGCAAAGAAAGACGACGTCGAACTAGCCAAAAGCAATATTTTGCTGATTGGACCTACGGGGTCCGGCAAAACGCTGCTTGCGCAAACGCTCGCCCGTATGTTGGATGTACCTTTTGTGATGGCCGACGCTACCACGCTGACCGAAGCCGGCTATGTCGGTGAGGACGTCGAAAACATCGTGCTGAAGTTGCTGCAAAGCTGCAATTACGACGTCGAACGGGCACAGCGTGGCATCGTATACATCGATGAGATCGACAAGATTTCCCGCAAGTCGGACAACCCTTCGATTACGCGAGATGTGTCGGGTGAAGGCGTCCAGCAAGCGCTGCTGAAGCTGATTGAAGGCACCATGGCGAGCGTTCCTCCTCAGGGCGGGCGCAAGCATCCGAACCAGGATTTTGTGCAAATTGACACGACCAACATCCTGTTCATTTGCGGCGGCGCGTTTGCAGGGCTGGAAAAAGTGATCGGTAACCGGACAGAGTCTTCGGGTATCGGCTTCGGAGCAGCAGTGAAGAGCAAGCAGCAGCGTTCTTTGACTGAGGTGTTCAAGGAAGTTGAGCCTGAAGATCTGATCAAGTTTGGTTTGATTCCAGAGTTGGTGGGGCGCATGCCCGTGGTGGCGACGCTCGCGGAACTGACGGAAGATGCCTTGGTTCAGATTTTGACTGAGCCCAAAAATGCGCTGGTCAAGCAATATGCCAAGCTCTTGGCCATGGAAGGTGCTGAGTTGGAAATCCGTCCTGCGGCATTGAAGGCGATTGCCAAGCGTGCACTGGTGCGTAAAACCGGTGCTCGTGGGTTGCGCTCAATCTTGGAGCAATCATTGATCGATACCATGTACGAACTGCCGAATGCCGGTAACGTAGAGCGCGTCGTAGTCGATGAATCGACCATTGAAGAGAATAAACCTCCGCTGATGGTCTACCGCGAAACCGCCAAAAAGGCATAAACCGGAATCGGTCCTCATTCATCCGATAAGCGAGGTGTTTGGGGGCATTCAAGACCGCTCGGTGTGAGCAATGCGTTTTCATAATGGGCTCGTACTTGTAATCCGGGCAATCCGGTCCATATTCAACAGGTAACGTAAAGGTTTTCCTATGTCTGGCCATATTCCCTTGCCTGCTACCCCCCTAGAACTTCCCCTGCTGCCTTTGCGGGATGTCGTGGTGTTCCCGCACATGGTGATCCCTTTGTTTGTAGGGCGCCCGAAAAGCATCAAAGCACTCGAGGCTGCGATGGAGGCAGAGCGCCGCATCATGCTGGTGGCCCAGAAAGCGGCTGCCAAAGACGATCCGTTAGTGTCGGATATGTTCGATGTGGGCTGTGTGTCCACTATTTTGCAGATGCTGAAGCTGCCCGACGGCACCGTCAAAGTGCTGGTGGAAGGCCATCAACGCGCTACGGTAAACAGCATTGCCGAAGGTGAGTCCCATTTCACCGCCAACATCACCCCCATAGAGATGCCTGCGGCAGTGACAGACGCCAGCCGCAAAGCCGGCAGTGAGGTAGAGGCCCTGCGCCGCGCTGTGATGCAGCAGTTTGACCAATACGTCAAGCTCAACAAAAAAATTCCGCCCGAAATACTCACGTCGATTTCCAGCATCGATGACCCGGGGCGTCTGGCTGACACGATTGCAGCGCACCTCCCGTTAAAGCTCGATAGCAAGCAAGCCATTCTGGGTTTACCGGAGGTCAAGGATCGTTTGGAGAGTTTGTTCGAGCAAATCGAGCATGAGGTCGACATCTTGAATGTGGACAAGAAGATCCGCGGCCGGGTCAAGCGGCAAATGGAGAAAAACCAGCGGGATTTCTATCTGAACGAGCAGGTCAAAGCCATCCAAAAGGAGCTTGGAGAAGGCGAAGACGGTGCGGACATCGAAGAGATCGAGAAGAAGATCAAATCGGCAAAGATGCCGAAAGAAGCTTTGAAGAAAGCAGAAGCTGAGCTCAAAAAGCTCAAGCTGATGTCGCCTATGTCCGCAGAGGCCACGGTAGTCCGGAACTACATTGAGGTTTTGACAGGATTGCCTTGGTCTGCAAAGACAAAGATCAAGCACAACCTGCTCAATGCAGAGAATGTGCTGAACGAAGACCACTATGGTCTCGACAAGGTCAAAGACCGCATCTTGGAATATCTTGCGGTTCAGCAACGGGTCGACAAGGTCAAGGCGCCGATTTTGTGCTTGGTAGGCCCTCCTGGCGTCGGTAAAACCTCGCTGGGGCAGAGTATTGCGAAAGCAACGGGGCGTAAGTACGTTCGTATGGCATTGGGTGGCATGCGTGACGAAGCTGAAATCCGCGGTCACCGTCGGACATATATCGGTGCGATGCCGGGAAAAGTGCTGCAAAGCCTGTCCAAAGTCGGAACCCGCAATCCCTTGTTCTTGCTGGACGAGATTGACAAGTTGGGCACGGACTTCCGCGGTGACCCGAGTAGCGCCCTGCTGGAGGTGCTGGATCCCGAGCAAAACAGCAAATTTGGCGATCACTATGTCGAAGTGGACTACGACTTGAGTGACGTGATGTTCGTCGCGACGTCAAACTCCATGAACATTCCTCCGGCTCTGCTGGACCGAATGGAAGTTATCCGACTGTCGGGCTATACCGAAGACGAAAAGACCAACATTGCCATCACTTACCTGCTGCCAAAGCAGATGAAGAACAATGGTGTCAAAGACGTCGAGCTCTCGGTGGCCGAGAGTGCGGTGCGCGACATCGTCCGGTATTACACCCGAGAGGCTGGGGTTCGCTCTTTGGAGCGCGAACTCTCCAAGATTTGCCGCAAGGTGGTCAAGGGTCTTCTGCTGAAGAAGATGGAAGCACAAGTCGTCGTAACCGCCGACAACCTGAACGATTTTTTAGGTGTTCGACGTTACACCTACGGTCGAGCCGAAGAGCAAGACCAAGTGGGTCAAGTGGTCGGTCTTGCTTGGACGGAGGTCGGTGGCGATTTGTTGACGATCGAGGCTGCGCTGACACCTGGGAAGGGCATCATCACGAGGACAGGTTCACTCGGTGACGTTATGAAGGAGTCCGTTGAAGCCGCTCGCACGGTGGTTCGCAGCCGGGCGCGCAGGTTGGGCATCAAGGATGAGACGTTTGAGAAAAAAGACATTCACATCCATGTGCCTGATGGAGCAACCCCCAAGGACGGGCCGAGCGCCGGAGCTGCCATGGCGACTGCCTTTGTTTCCGCGTTGACCGGTATTCCCGTCCGCGGTGATGTTGCCATGACAGGCGAGATCACGCTTCGCGGCGAGGTGACAGAGATCGGCGGCTTGAAAGAAAAGCTGCTCGCTGCACTGCGAGGTGGCATCAAGACCGTGCTGATTCCTGAGCAAAACGCCAAAGATTTGCAGGATATTCCCGCGAATGTCAAAGACGGTTTGGAGATCGTGCCCGTGCGGTGGATTGATAAGGTCCTTGAGCTGGCCTTGGTGTCTCAGCCGGTGCCGCTTCCGGATGAAGAGCCTGTGCCCCCTGCGGTTGCGGAAGTGTCAAAGGATGTCCTGGCAACTCCGGTGAAGCATTGAAGGCAATTCGTCTTTAAAAAGTTTTCAGTTTTGAACTTGGCGTAAAAAATCACGCTATAATTTGAGGCTTGAAACGCGGGAATAGCTCAGTTGGTAGAGCGCAACCTTGCCAAGGTTGAGGTCGAGAGTTCGAGACTCTTTTCCCGCTCCAATTCCGAAAAAGGGAAGCACAAGCTTCCCTTTTTTATTCTGTTGCTAGCCAGCAGATTCGGTTAGTGGCGCGGTAGCAAAGCGGTTATGCCCCGGATTGCAAATCCGGTTAGTCCGGTTCGACTCCGGACCGCGCCTCCAAAAAAGTTGAATAAAATCAACAACTTACAAAGCCCCGAGAAATCGGGGCTTTGTTCTTTCTGGCTTCAATTACCCCTCGTTTTGGCTCGCTGCTACCGTGTTTTGGTAGCAATGCTACCGCCCACCGGATCGTGCTGGTCGGTTAGTCGGGTTACACTGCGCGCCGATATGGCAGCAAGCATCCAAGAACGAACCGGCAAATTTCAGCTCCGTGTGACCCACAAGCTGTTGCCCCGGCCGTTCTTTTTCACATTCGATGGCAGGGCCGAGGCTGAGACTTACCGCGATCAGCTCGTTGCATTGCTTGCGCGTGGCATCGTTCCTGAAGAACTGCTGGCCAAACCAAAGTCTGCCGACGATCCCATGGTCACGGTGGTGATCGAGCAGTATCAGCGCCAGACCTCGCCCACCGACTCGGACACCGACCTTTTCAAAGTCATCAAGCCTGAGCTGGTGGGTGTGCGCGTGTC
>JAIXVK010000475.1 GCA_027483085.1 Comamonadaceae bacterium
GCAGCCATCTATCTGGTAGCGTCGTTCTGCCTGATTGGTTTGTTCCGCTTGGCGGAAAAGCACTTTTTGGCATACCTTGCCCCCCGTAAACACTGACCATCATGCAACGCAAAGACCATCCCCTGCTGTCCAACAGTTTGGGCAGCCTACGCACCCTGAGCAGCTTTCACTACGGTACACCGGGCCAAGGGCCCAAGGTGTATGTGCAGGCGAGCCTGCACGCTGAAGAGCTGCCCGGCATGTTGGCCGCATTCCATTTGCGTGCCCTGTTGGACCAGGCCGAGGCAGCCGGCCGGCTGCGCGGCGAAGTCGTTCTGGTGCCTGTGGCCAACCCAATCGGATTGGCACAGCGCATCGACCACAAACCCATGGGCCGCTTTGAGCTCGACAGCTCGGAGAATTTCAACCGCCATTACCCGGACCTGGCCCGGGCCGTGTACGACACCATCAAACCATTGATGGGTTCGGACTCGACCGCAAACGTGACGGCGGTGCGCAAGGCCATAGGCCAGTTTTTGGACCAGTGGAAACCAGATACCGAGTTGCAAAGCCTGCGCCGTACTCTGCTGCTGCTATCGCATGATGCGGATCATGTGATCGACCTGCATTGCGACTGTGAAGGCGTGATGCACTTCTACACCGAAGAACCTTGCTGGCCCCAGCTGGAGCCACTCGCGCACCTGCTGCAATCGCGCGCCATTTTGCTGGCGCGCAACTCGGGCAGCGGCCCGTTTGATGAATGCCTGTCCGGCGCATGGTGGCAGCTTGCCGACCGGCTAAAGCAGGATGGCATCGAGGTGCCCTTGCCACAAGGCTGCAACAGCACGACGGTGGAGCTGCGCGGCGAGTCTGACGTGTCCCACGCTTGGGCCAAAGCAGATGCGCAGGCTGTTTTTGACTTTTTGTGCATTACCGGCGCAGTGCATTCAGCGACACCTGTTCAGGTACCTGCGGCTTTGGCTCAAGCAACCCCTTTGGCGGGCTCCGAAACACTCCATACCCCCTGCCCCGGTGTGGTGGCGTATATCGCTGATGTGGGCCAGACCCTGCAGAAAGGCGACCTTGTCGCCGAAGTTATCAATCCCATCGACAACACCAGCCATCCGATTTACGCTGGCGTGGCCGGCGTGTTTTATGCCCGGGTGCGCGATCGCTACGCCCACGCCGGTGCCGAAATTGGCAAGATTGCCGGCGCCACTGCATTCCGGACGGGCGAACTCCTGGGCGCTTAATTGCCCGATCGCCTTCTACTGAACCTGATACGACTGCTCAGAACATGACCGATAACAAGCCCCTGAAACTCCAGGTTGAGAACATCCACAAACGCTTCGGCGGCAACGAAGTGCTCAAAGGCGTTTCGCTGTCCGCACATGCCGGCGATGTGATCAGCATCATCGGAAGTTCCGGCTCCGGCAAAAGTACTTTTCTGCGCTGCATCAATATGCTGGAAAAGCCCAACCAAGGGCGCATCAATGTTGCAGGTGAAGAGCTGGCACTGATTGCCGGCCCGACCGGTGAACTGATGGCCAAAGATGCCAAGCAACTGCAACGCTTGCGCACCAAGCTGGCCATGGTCTTCCAGCACTTCAACCTCTGGGCCCACATGACGGTGTTGGAGAACATCATTGAGGTGCCAGTCCATGTGCTGGGCGTCCCCAAAGATGAGGCGGTTGCAACCGCACAAAAATACCTCGCCAAAGTCGGCTTGACCGGGGTGGAAGATCGTTACCCGGCCCACATGAGCGGAGGCCAGCAACAGCGGGTCGCCATTGCCCGCGCCTTGGCCGTAGAACCCGAGGTGATGTTGTTCGACGAACCGACCAGCGCGCTGGACCCCGAGTTGGTGTCGGAGGTACTCCGGGTCATGAAGAGCCTGGCCGAAGAGGGCCGCACCATGGTGGTGGTGACCCATGAAATGGGCTTTGCCCGTGAGGTTTCCAATCACCTGATCTTTTTGCACAAGGGCTTGATTGAAGAACAGGGACATCCCGCGCAAGTCCTGACAGCCCCCCGGAGCGAACGACTGGCGCAGTTTCTCTCGGGCAGTTTGAAATAACCCTGCGCGGCTGCAGTTGTGACTTCCAAAGGCAACAACTCCACCCTTTTTGAGCACCTTCCGATAGGTGCTTATCGCGCAGCTTTGGATGGCCGCATTCTCCAAGCCAACAACGCTTTTTTGCGGCTTCACCGTTGCGAAGATGAAGAGGAACTCGGCCAGCTGCTCCAGGCCCGTAGCCTCAACCCTTACGTTCAGCCCCAGCGTCGCAAAGACTTCCTCGATGAGATGCGCAGGCATGGCAAGGTCAAAGACTTTGTGTCAGAAATGTTCCGCCTCCAAGGGGGACAGCGAATCTGGGTGCGGGAACATGCCCACGCACTCCACGACAAACTGGGGCAAGTCGTTGCCTTTGAAGGCACGATTGAAGACATCACCCGTGAACGTAACGCCCGCGTAGCGCTGCGCAAAAACGAGGTAATGCTGCGCAATGTGCTGCAGACCATCCCTGACCAGATATGGGTCAAGGACCTCCAAGGCGTTTATCTTCTGTGCAACGACGCATTTGCCCAAGCACTCGGTGTACAGGCAGAAGACATCATCGGCACCCGCGATGCCAATTGGGTCGAAGACTCAGCGGCCGAAGCATTCGCGCTGTCCGATCAATGGGCGTTAAAAAGCGACAAGACCGTCACGTTTGAAGAAGGCAGCGCCACCAAAATCAACCCGAGCGGCGCCACCTTCGAAGTCCACAAAACACCCATGCGGGATGCGCAAGGCAAGACCATCGGTGTTCTCGGTGTCTCGCGCAACATCCAGGACCGCAAAGACGCAGAAGCGCTGTTACGCGACACCACCGAGCAACTCGAGCTGGCCATCATGGGGGCAGATCTCGGGCGCTGGGACCATGACCTGCGGCAAGAGCCGGGGTACATGATGGATTTGCGTGCATTCGCCATGCTGGGCTATATGCCGGGCGATGCCCAATCCCCCCGCTCTTTGAGCGAATTCATTCACCCGGACGACCTGGCACCTCTCGGTGTGGCGGTTTTACGGCACCTCAAGGGGCACAGCACCTCCTTCCGGGCGGAGTACAGGGCCCGGCACGCAGATGGCCGCTGGATCTGGCTCAGCAGCCGCGGCAAAGTGGTGCAGACCAGCCAAGACGGCACACCCCTGCGCATGGTCGGTACCCTGATGGACATCACCGCGCGCAAGCAAACGGAAGACTCGCTGCGCGCCGCCCAGGTCGAATTGCAAGCCACCCTTGATGCGCTGCCCGACCTTTTGTTCGAGATCGGTGAAAAAGGGCATTACCGTGCGGTACACAGCGGAAACAAAAATGCACTTTTCGTAGAGCCAGACTTTTTGATAGGCCGCAGCATCCAGGAGGTCCTGCCCCAGGAAGCTGCCACCGCTTGTATGGCCGCGCTCTCGCAAGCCATTCAGAAAGGTCGCTCAAGCGGAGTCCAGTACTACCTCGACCGTCACGGTAGCCGCCAATGGTTTGAGCTGTCGGTCGTTCGCAAGCCCACCGTGACCGATGAAGAAATCCGCTGTATCGCGATTGCGCGCGACATTACCGAGCGCAAAGAAGCGGAAGAAGCGATTCGCCATCTGGCATTCCATGACCCCCTGACCGGTTTGCCCAACCGCAGGCTCCTGACCGATCGGCTTCACAGCGCGATTGCCTATAGCCAGCGCAGCAAAGAGCACGGGGCCTTGATGTTCATGGACCTGGACCATTTCAAGCGCCTGAACGACTCCCTCGGGCACGACGTGGGCGACCTTCTTCTCCAAGAAGTCGCTCGCCGCTTGCAAAAAAATGTCCGGCAGGTGGACACCATCGCGCGTATCGGCGGTGATGAATTTGTGCTTTTGCTTCAAGACGTCGGGGAAGATGCAACCGCTGCGCGCAAACACGCCTCCATCGTGGCCTTCAAAGTACTGTCAAGCCTCAATGAGCCCTACGAGCTACCCGACACCACTTACCGCACCACGCCAAGTATTGGCGTCTGTTTGTTCTTGGGCGAGACCCACTCCCCGGCAGACCTGCTGAAGAACGCCGACACTGCCATGTATGTTGCCAAGCAAAAAGGGCGCAACAACGTGTGGTTTTACGAAGATACTGCGCCCGACACCCCTACGAGAGCTGCTTAGGCAGGCTCTTGGCACGTCAGAGGCCCCCTACCCTGAGACATTGAACCGTATGTTGAATTTTCTTCCTTCTGCTTTGGTGGGTCTGATCGCCGGGCTCCTCCTGACCATCAACATCCTGTTTTGGGTGCCGATCCTGTTGGTCTTTGCGATCATCAAACTGGTACTACCATTCAAGGCAGTTCGCCTGCACATAGACCCCGTCATTCTGTCCATCGCTGAAAATTGGATCAGTGGCAACAGTGGCTGGATGAAGCTGACCCAGCGCACCTCTTGGGATGTACAAGGCCTCGAGGGACTGCGCCCCGACCAGTGGTACATGGTGAGCAGCAACCACCAGAGCTGGGTCGATATCTTTGTGCTGCAGCACCTGCTGAACCGGCGCATTCCCTTGCTCAAGTTCTTTCTCAAGCAACAGCTGATTTGGGTACCGGTGATGGGCCTGGCATGGTGGGC
>JAIXVK010000147.1 GCA_027483085.1 Comamonadaceae bacterium
CGGCGGCCACTTGAGCCAGCACAGCGTCAATCGTGTCACCCACCTGCGCCCGCGCGCCCATGGGGGCCAGCGCCTCGGCTGCGTCCCAGCCCAAACCTCCGCTGTGGCAGAAGGCGAGGTCGGCTTCTTCCAGGCTCCAGGGCAGCTGGCTTTTCATGGCGCCGAGCTTCATGGTGTTGGAGCGCGGCTCGAACACGGCCAGGATGCGCCCGGTTCCGACTTGCCGGCGCAGGCCGTTGACCGTGGTGCGGATGGCCGTGGGGTGGTGGGCAAAGTCGTCGTAAATGGTGACGGATGCGCTGCCCGGCTGCCCTGCCAACGGAGCGGTGGCGCGCACTTCCATGCGGCGCTTCACGTTCACGAATTGGCTCAAGGCTTCTGCGGCCACGGCGGGGGACACGCCCACATTCTCTGCGGCGGCGATGGCGGCCAGTGCGTTGAGCTGGTTGTGTACGCCCCCCAAGGCCCACTGCACGCGTGCGACCTCGTGGCCGTGGTGGTGGACCGCAAAGTCGTGGGGCTCGCCGACTGCAGAAAAGTCGCTTACGGCGGCGCCGAAGCTGCGTTGTTCGCTCCAGCAGCCTTGGTGCAGCACGCGGGTGAGGCTGTCTTCCAGGCCGTTGACGACCACGCGCCCGGTACCGGGCACGGTGCGCACCAGGTGGTGGAACTGGCGTTCGATGGCGGCCAGGTCGTCAAAGATGTCGGCGTGGTCGAATTCCAGGTTGTTCAGGATGGCGGTGCGTGGGCGGTAGTGCACGAATTTGCTGCGCTTGTCGAAGAAGGCGGTGTCGTATTCGTCGGCCTCTATGACGAACAGCGGGCGCTCGCTTGGCGTTGCTCGGTGGGTAGACAAAGCGCTCTGCTCCGTGTCCCCCGCCCGCTTTGCGGGCTCCTCCTTGACCTGCGCAGAGCCCTTTTCCTCCCCGCCTCCCAGGCGGGCGGAGATGCCGAAATTCAGCGGGACCCCGCCTACCAGGAAGCCGGGTTGCAGTCCGGCGTATTCCAGCACCCAGGCCAGCATGCTGGTGGTGGTGGTTTTTCCGTGGGTGCCGGCGACGGCCAGCACATGGCGGCCTTGGAGCACATGTTCAGCCAGCCATTGCGGGCCACTGGTGTAGGGCGCGCCCGCGTCCAAGATGGCTTCCATGAGCGGGAATTTGGGGGTTCCGTCGGCGAGCCGCGCGCGGCTGACGACGTTGCCGATGACGTACATGTCAGGCTGCAAAGCCATTTGTTCAGCGCCGAAACCTTCGATCAGTTCGATGCCCAGGGCCCGGAGCTGGTCGCTCATGGGGGGGTAAACGCCGGCATCGCAGCCGGTTACTTTGTGGCCGGCTTCACGCGCCAGCGCGGCCAAGCCACCCATGAAGGTGCCGCAAATGCCCAAGATATGAATATGCATGGCCCGTATTCTACGGTTGGCAATTGATGCGAAATAACTGGAGTTTTTTGGCATTTAGCCCAAGCGCAATATGCGAAAGCAGCTATTAAAAAGATAGCAAATGTGCGATGCGTAAGGCTTTGCGATGGCGGGCACAATGGCGCCATGGACGATCTGAAAGAAGAAATAGCGGCTACTGCCGCCCGTATGGTGGTGGAAGAGGGCTTGGAGTACGGTGCAGCCAAGCGCCGTGCGGTCAAGCAATTGGGGGTGCCGCCCCGTTCCGGTTTGCCCGACAACGACCAAGTGGAGGCCGCTGTCGAGGAGTACATCTCCATCTTCTGCGCGGACACCCAGCCCAAGGAGTTACGGGCCCTGCGCGAGCTGGCGGTGCAATGGATGGAGCGGCTGGAGTCGTTCCGGCCGCACCTCGGGGGGGCTGTGTGGCGGGGTACAGCCACCCGTAACAGCGATATTTATCTGCAGTTGTTTTGTGATGATCCCAAATCGGCGGAGATCATGTTGATTGACAAGGGGGTGCGCTTTGAGGTGCGCTCAGTGCCGGGGCTGCAAGGGGAGATGGTCGATGCCCTGAGCATCCATGCGATGTGCCTGCCCTTGGGCGAGCACGTGGGGGTGCATCTCTTGGTCAATGACCTGGATGATGTGCGTGGCGCACTCCAGCCGGATGGGCGTGGTCGTGCCCGGCGTGGCAATATGGCGGCAGTTCAGCGCTTGTTGGAGTCGGATGATGCAAATTCCTGAAAATTCGGTCGCAGTAGCGCCTTCGGCCCGGCGCCGGAGGGTCTTGTGGGGTGCGGTCGCCGGGGTGGCGGCTGTGGCCGGAGCGGGTTTGTCATGGCGCCAGCAAGCAGCGTCGTCCGTGATGGAGCCGGTACCCGGTTTTTGGGCGCAGCAATGGCAGACGCCCCAAGACACCAACTTGGCGATGCAACAGTTCCAAGGGCGCCCCGTGTTGATTAATTTTTGGGCGACGTGGTGCCCTCCGTGTGTGGATGAGCTGCCTTTGTTGGACCGTTTTCATACCGAGCAAGGGCCAAAAGGCGTCCAGGTGTTGGGGTTGGCGATTGACCGCAAAGAGGCAGTGGTGCCGTTCTTGCAGCGGGTTCCGCTCCAGTTTCCTGTGGCATTGGCGGGCTTGTCAGGGACGGAACTCGGGCGCGCGCTGGGTAATGTGACCGGGGGGCTGCCGTTCTCTGTGTTGGTGGCCTCGGATGGCGCGGTTGCGCAGCGCAAGATGGGTCGAGTCCATGCGGAAGACTTGGTCGCTTGGGCTGCGGTAAAATAGAGTCTCTCACCTAGTGTTTCCGACCCGGAAGCACTGTCTCAAGCCCTTTCGGGGCGATTTTATTTAGACATTTTTCCAGTCTTTTCCCTTGATTTGGGTGGAGATATGGTTTTTTGGCGGTGTTTTGCTGTAAATTCGCCGTTTTACAAATGTCGGTTGTTGGAGATTCCATGGATTTACGCAAACTCAAAACCTTGATCGATCTGGTGTCTGATTCGAATGTGTCGGAGCTGGAAATTACCGAAGCCGAAGGCAAGGTCCGTATCGTCAAGGGTGGTGGTGCTGTGGTTCAGGGCTACGCGCCCGCACCTGTGTATGCAGCGCCCGTGGCTGCGGCGGCTCCTGCCAGCGCACCTGCTGCAGCGCCAGTGGCTGCCGAACCGGTGGTGGATGCTGGTCACACCGTGAAGTCGCCGATGGTGGGTACTTTCTACCGCTCGTCGGCCCCGGGTGCCAAGCCATTCGTCGAAGTGGGTGATTCGATCAAGGTCGGCGAGACCATCTGCATCATCGAAGCGATGAAGATCCTCAACGAAATCGAGGCAGACAAGTCCGGTACCGTGACCAAGATCTTGAGCGACAACGGCCAGGCAGTGGAATACGGCCAGCCCTTGTTCATCATCGAATAAAACGCAGCACCCATGTTCAAGAAAATTCTGGTCGCCAACCGGGGCGAGATTGCGCTGCGTATCCAGCGCGCCTGCCGCGAGTTGGGTATCAAGGCCGTCATGGTCTATTCCGAGGCGGACCGCGAAGCCAAGTATGTCAAGCTCGCTGAAGAGGCGGTTTGCATCGGGCCGGCTCCCTCGGGCCTGAGCTACCTCAATATGCCGGCCATCATTTCGGCGGCGGAAGTGACAGACGCGGAAGCGATCCACCCCGGCTACGGTTTTCTGAGTGAAAACGCAGACTTTGCCGAGCGTGTCGAGAAGAGCGGTTTCCAATTCATCGGGCCTACCCCTGAATCCATTCGCATCATGGGCGACAAGGTGTCTGCCAAGCAAGCCATGATCCGGGCGGGCGTGCCCTGCGTTCCCGGCTCTGAGGGCGAGTTGCCGGATGATCCGGTCGCCATGAAGCGGATCGCCAAGTCCGTGGGCTATCCTGTCATTATCAAAGCGGCAGGTGGCGGTGGCGGACGCGGTATGCGTGTGGTTCACACCGAAGCCGCGTTGGTCAATGCGGTTGCCATGACCAAGGCGGAAGCCGGTGCGGCATTCAACAATCCGGCGGTTTATATGGAGAAGTTTCTCCAGAACCCGCGGCACATTGAAATCCAAATCCTCGCGGACAAGCACAAGAACGCGGTGTACCTTGGCGAGCGCGATTGCTCAATGCAGCGCCGTCACCAAAAGGTGTTGGAAGAGTCCCCCGCGCCGGGCATCAACCGCAAGTTGATCGAACGCATCGGGGAACGTTGCGTCAATGCCTGCAAGAAGATCGGCTACCGCGGAGCGGGCACCTTCGAATTCCTCTACGAAGACGGTGAGTTCTACTTTATTGAAATGAACACCCGTGTTCAGGTGGAGCATCCGGTCACTGAAATGGTGACGGGTATCGATATCGTGAAGACGCAGATCATGGTGGCTGCCGGTGAAAAGTTGCCGTTTACCCAGCGCCAGATTGAAGTGCGCGGTCACGCGATCGAGTGCCGGGTGAATGCCGAGGACCCTTACAAGTTCATCCCGTCCCCGGGACGCGTCACTATGTGGCACGCGCCGGGCGGCCCGGGTGTGCGTGTGGATTCGCATGTGTACACCAACTACTTTGTGCCTCCGAACTACGACTCCATGATCGGCAAGATCATTGTGCACGGCGATACCCGCGAGCAGGCGATGGCCCGCATGCGCACCGCGCTGGCGGAGACGGTCGTAGAAGGAATCAATACCAACATTCCTTTGCATCGTGAGTTGATGGTGGATGCCAAGTTCATGGACGGTGGAACCAACATCCACTACCTGGAGCACTGGCTGGAACAACACAAGCGATAAGGCGTTGCATGTTTGAATTGCGTTTGA
>JAIXVK010000283.1 GCA_027483085.1 Comamonadaceae bacterium
TCACTCAGGCCCCACACCACGCCGGCAAGGCCCGTTTGGCCTGTTTGGGCGAAAACTGTGGCATGCCCAAAGACAGAGGCGGCAGCGAAAAGGGCATTCAAACTGGGAGTCATGCAGGTTTTCCAAAAGGCCGAGTGCGAAGGGGTGGCATTTTGACATGTCTGCCCCTCAGCAATTCACTGCCCTGGCAAGCCACTCTCCCGGCAGACCGGCCGCTGAAGATCAATGAAAGTGACCTGCTCGGTGATTGCGCGCAGGGCTCAGCACCTTCTGACCACAGGGGCTTACGGCTTGCACAAAAGGAATGCCGTACAGAGTGGGCAAGAGGTCGATCACCTCCCGGTCGGAGCGGCTGTCCGCGAGGAGACGGGAGTCTTTCATTAGCAGCCAGCGATCAAAGCCGTACAGCGCATGCTGCACATCGTGCAGAACTGCCAGCACGGCGTGCCCACGCTCCTTGGCAAATTGGTGGATCGAGTCCAGCATCTCCAGTTGCAGCCCGGGGTCTAGCGACGCCACCGGTTCGTCCACCATGAGGAGACCGCTTTGAGCATCCCATAGCTGCGCAAAAATCCGCGCCATTTGGGTGCGGGCCTTTTCTCCGCCTGACAGTGTGTCAAAGCTTCTACCGAGCAGGTGGCTGGCGTGGGCCAGTTCTGCAGCTTTTTGCACGATGTTTGCCTTCTCAGGGTCCCAGGTCCTGGCAACCCGGCCAAGTCCGATCACCAGTTCTACGGGCATAGCGAACGCTACTTCAAAAGACTGCGGTAGTACCGCTCTGGAATGACTGAGTTCCTGGCGCGACCAGTGATCTATGGAGCGCCCTTGCCAGATCAGATGGCCGGTATCGCCCTTTGCCTCTTTGGCGAGCAGTCGCAACAAGGTCGATTTGCCGGCCCCGCTAGGACCCAGAAGGGCGACTTGCTCTCCAGGGCGCAGATCGAGGTCAAATGGTCCGATGACATGCCGTCCCAATTGCAGGCTGAGAGCGCGCGCACTCAACCAATGCGGAGACTCTTGGCGGGTCGGTGCATCAACCGGCATGTCTGGCTCCATTGCGAAAGCTCAAGAGCAACACCAGAAAAAACGGTGCACCCAAAAGCGAAGTGAAAATGCCCACAGGTATTTCTGCAGGAACCGCCAAGGTGCGTGCGGCGGTGTCTGCCCACAGCAAAAGCAAAGCACCTATGCCCATGGAGTAGGGCGCGACTCGCCGATGGTCCGCTCCCAGTACGCTGCGCACAATATGTGGCGCAATCAGCCCGATGAAACCGATGATTCCGCACCAGGCAACCGAAAAACCGCTCACCAGTGCCACCAGCACGACGATACGGGTTCTTAACTGCCTGACCTCCACGCCCACATGACCCGCTACAGCTTCGCCCAGTGCCAGCGCGTTGAGTGCAGAAAGGCTGCGGTGTGCGAACCAAAAAGCCCAGCTCAACAACACAGCCAACACCGAGACCAATCCCCAGCTCGCACCCGCCACGGAACCCAAGGTCCAGAACGTCAGGCTGCGCAATTGCTCATCGGTGGCCACATAAGTGCACAAGCCGATGATGGCGCCGGCCAGTGCATTCAGCGCAATGCCAGTCAAAAGCAGGCCTGACAACGAGTCCGCTGTGATCCAGTGGGCCACACGATCCAATGTCAGGCAGACACCCACCGCCCCGGTAAATGCTGCAACCGGCAGGATGGCAAACCGCCATTCGAATGGGATGTTGATACCACTCCGCGCCAAAAAAACAATCGTGAGCGCCGCTGCACAGGCTGCACCGCTGCTGATGCCCAGGAGCCCCGGGTCCGCCAGCGGGTTGCGGAATAACCCTTGCGTCAAGGTGCCGCACAGCCCGAGGGCAGCGCCGATCAACAAGGAGAAAAGAATCCGGGGCAACCGGATCTCCCACAGCACATAGGCGCTGCCACCCAAAGGGTTGTCGCTATCGCGGTACCACGGCGCTAGCCAGTCCCTGTGCGAGACATCGACCGCTCCTCCTGTTACCGACAGCATCAAGCTGGCGATCAAAAGCAGGGCTATGAAAGTTTTGGGGCGGCGTGAGTAGGTAGACAGGTTCATGCGATGGCAGTTTTCCTGATCTGCTGCACCAAGGCCGCCACCGCAGACGGCATGCGGGGGCCGAAGTTCAACATGTAAGCGGCCTCCATCGACGTGATGCGTCTTCTTTGACCGGCGACTGTCTGGCTGAGGCCGGGTAGCTTCAAGGCCCCCTCGACTCCGCCGATGCTGGCCAGGCCCTGATCGGTGAAGAGAATTACATCGGGCTGTGCTGCGATCACGGCCTCTGCCGTGATGGGCTTGAATCCTTCAAAGCCCCTTGCTGCGTTGCGCGCACCTGCGTAATCCAGCATGGCTTCAGCGCTGCTGCCACCGCCACCCACCATGATTTGCGTTGGACTGTGCGACAGAATGAACAACACCTTCGGCGTTGTGCCTGCACGGCTGAGGATGCCGGCGCGGACGTTTTGCCATTGCTGGCTCAGTTGGCTGGAAAGGTCTGCAGCTGCAACTTGCTTGTCCAGGAGCACACCTACCCGGCGGATTCTGTCCAGCACGCCTTCAAATCGGTGATTTGCAGGCATGACTTCTGCCGTGATGCCGGTGGCCTGCAATTGCCGGATCACACCGGGTGGGCCCGCGTCTTCGGTGGCCACAATATGCGTAGGGTTCACGGCCAGTACCCCTTCGCTTGAAAGCGTGCGGGCGTAGCCCACATTGGGCAGCTTCAGTGCAGCAGCTGGAAACAGGGAGGTCGTGTCCACGGCAACCAAGCTTTCTTGAGCGCCGAGGGCATAAATGATCTCGGTTAACGCGCCTCCGATACTGACCACTCTTTGATTGCGAGCGGCCAGACTCAAAGAGCCTGAAGTCAAGGCGGCAGTGGTCAACAAACCCTGCCATACCTGACGGCGATTGAGCAAAGCATGGACAGGCTTGAGCTTGGCGTTCAAGTAAGGCATGTGGCGTCCTCGGTTTCAATTTGAAGAAGCATGTCGCGCCAATCGGAGGACTCTGTACTACCGGGTTTTCGCTGTCCAAAAAACATAGCAATCGTGTTGCCGGTCTGGTCAAAAATCTCCAGTGAGTGGACCCAACCATCACGGGTCGGTTTACGCACAATCCACGCGCTGTCGATCTGGTCTTCGCGCAAATGCAGATTGAAATCGGGGTCCAGCACATTAACCCAAGGTCCCATGACAGCTACTTTTCCAATCAGCCCTGTATGGATCTGAATGACGCCCGGGTTCCCGACAAACACCATGATGGGGGTTTGCTGTTGCACCGCAAGGTTGAGCAGTCGTTGCACGCTGGTGTTGGCAGTCTTATTGACGAATTGCCCCTGTGCCAAGCGCATCGCCTGTGGTCGGCTGACCTGGTGCTTTTTAAGAAACCCGAAAAAGTCATGGGTGTCTTGCAGGGCAGCCCAGTCTTGTAAAAAGCAGGCTACATCGACCGCTGAGTCATCGAGTTCTGCAGGTTCGGAGACCGGCATGTGTGTGACAAACGGCACTCCTTGATCAGCAGCCTGCCACTGCGTCACAAGACTTTCGTACGCTGCAACGTGGCTGGATGCCTTGAGAAACACCTTGTGGACTGCTCGGCCGGTAATGTCAAAAAACTGTAGGCTGCGCTGTGGTCCGTTTGCCGTGTCTTCCGTCACTGCAAACCCGTGCTGCCACTGCCTGTAAAAAATCCGTAGATCAATGGCGTCGGACAGTACAAGCCCTACGTCGCCGTTCAGCGCAATGTTTGTGTAGATGCCCGATTTCTCATGAACGCAGGAGGGATTCCGGGTCAGCGCCATGACGGTGCCCAAAGACTCCAGGTCGGCAATGATCTGGGGCCATTTGTTTTGGAGTCTTGTGGCACGCAGCCCGGGTGTCCCCTCGAGTGCGGTCAACCCTGCATGTGCCGCAATCAACGCCCCTTCTGATACGCCCAGCTTCTGGGCAATATCGAGGTGGCGCATGTTCTTTGTCTGGCGCAGCTCGGCGAATAGTCTGCGGAGCTCTTCGGGCAGCAACGGGCCAGCGTAGGCCCCGGAGGTTTCAGTGTGCGCTTGCATGGGGCGTCCTCGTAGTGGGCACAGACTTGCTGTGACCCTGGTCATTTCTATGCTGGATCTCGCTCAGCTGAGTGCCCGTTAGACGGTACGCCTTAGCAAATCCCGCCACATAGCCGCCTTCCTCTGGAGTGAGTGCAAATAGGTGGAAGTCCTGCAGGTTGCTCAGCATGTCCATGAAACTGCCGAACTGCAGCCGGAAAATATCCATGACCTCCTGGAAGCGCTCGTCGCTGCGTGCAATCTCTGCCGCGGTGCAGTCCAGCGTCAATCGTTGACGCGCGAAGATGTGCTTGGCGTTGTTTTCGTCTTCAATAAACAGAATGCTGCTGCGCGCAGCCCCTGCCAGATTGGCCGTATGGGCTGAGAGTTCGCTCACGTAAACGTAATAGACGCCGTCTTTTTCCACGTAAGGCGCATAACTGGCTTCGGGCCGGCCGCTTGCGTTCACAGTGCCCAGGATGAGACTTTTGAATTGCTGTGGAAAGCGCTTGCATTCTTCCTGCACGATTTGTAGGGCGCGGATATCGCTCATGGGGAAACCTTTGGATTAGAAGTTGTGGATCACACTGATCTTGAAATTGCGACCGGTCGCTGTATAGGTGTCTGCCACGCCAGCGTTGGCTGCACTCAAATCACGGATATCTGCCCACTGGGTGTACTTTTTGTCAAACACGTTGTAGATGCCGGCATTCAGCTTGGTGGATTTGTTGATCTGGTACCAGCCAGTCATGTCCAGTACCCCGTAGCCTCCGGGCACGACGCCACTGGTGGCAGGGGCGTGAATATTGCGCTCCACCAGCGTCAATTGGCTGCTCATGCCCCACTGTGCGCGGGGCGAGTAATGCAGCCCTGCGACCAGCTTGTCGGGGTCTACAGTGGCGAGGTAAGCATCCTTAGTTCCACTGTTCTGCACGCCCTCGGTATGGGCATACGCGGCGCTCAGGCGGATCGTAGGGCTGACGTTCCATTCCCCCCTCAGTTCCACGCCGCTGAGCGTGACCTGACTCAGGTTCACATATTGGTAGTAGGTCACACCACTGCTGGCGTAATTCGTCTGGCTGATGAAGTCCTTGTACTTCCCGTAGAACGCAACTGCACTGTATTTGGAGTTGCTGCCTTTCCCGCGCACTCCGAATTCAATAGAGTCACTGCTTTCGGATTTCAGGTTCGGGTTGCCGATGTACTGGTAGCTGAAGCCACCCCCGCTGCCGGTGTATCCGCCGTTGACCTGGTCTGCCTTCGGTGCGCGAAAGCCATGGCTGTATTGTCCAAACATGGTCAGGGCAGGGTGTACGGCCCATGCTGCTCCGAGCTTGGGGGACAGACCGCCGTCAGAAAGGTTCCCGTATTTGACGGCGGTCGAGTTCAAAGGCCCGATATTGGGCGTCAAGCTGTAGCTATCGTAGCGCAGGCCAGGGGTCAGCGTTACGGCGCCCATTTTGATTTCATCCTGCACAAAGGCGCCCATATTGCGCGCGTCGGTGTCTGGGAAATACTGCGCTTTTGCGGTGTAAGTGCCGGCGTTCTGGTAGGCGTTAGACAGCATCGACATCTGAGCCCAGCGTGCATCGGCGCCGTAGACAAGGCGATGTTTGGTGCTATCGCCCCAGTTGCTTTCCATCTGCAATGTGAGGCCGGCAGAGTTTTCGTCGTACCAGTTGTTGCGGGTCCGGTAGCTGTAGGTTCCGGGGGTCACGTTTTGCCAGTTGAGCTGCGCGGTTTCAGACGTTTGGCCGTAAATGCCAATGTCGAGCACATCGAACCAGGTCTTGACCGGCGTGTACTGATAGTCCAGCTTCACCAAGCCCCGTTTCACCACATCCCGGGATTTTTCATTCCGGATACTGGTAGTAAGTTGGCTGAGCTCGTCCGTGTTTGTTTCCCGCAATATGGATTCCAATGTCAGCTTCACTGCATGGTCTGCGCTGACTTTGTACTTGAGTTTGGCCAGCACATAGTCGGAGCGATTGCTCTGTGGATTAGCTTCCGTGCGGGTCGCACCTGTGGCGCTGTTGAAGCCCATATTTGCGGTTTCTTCGCCGCGGCGCATGCTGGTCACGATCAGGCCCTGCAAACCATCGTTCTTGAAGGCAAAACTCGGTGCAACTTGAGTGGCGTTGTCGGCTGATGAATAGGTGCTTTTCAGCGAAAATTGCTTGGACTTCCCGTCCAGCAGCAGGTCCTCGGGCTCTTTCGTGACGAAACTCACCGAGCCTGCGAGACCATCCGACCCATACTGAGTGCTCGCAGCACCCCGTAATATCTCTACCTGCTTGTAGCCCTCTGGATCAATCGAGTCACCACGGCCCGTCACGATGGGACCAAAGCTATAAGACGAGGGCAAGCTCACCCCGTCCACTTGCAGGCGGACCTGGTCGCCTTCAAGGCCGCGGATATTGATACCCTCGTTCCCAGCCCTTCCGGTACCAGCGCTGGCTGTCTGGGTGCGGTGGGGCAGCGCCCGCACGGACACGCCAACCTCATCCTGCATCAAATCTTCGAGATCATTGACCAGCTTTTGGTCAATGTTTGCAGCGGAAATCACGGTCATGGTGGCCGGGAGTTCGTCGGCATCCTGTTCCATGCGACTGGCACTCACGACCACCGTTTTCAGGCTGGCCACAGGTTCCTGTGCCCAGATCGCAGACCCCATACAGGCCAAGGTTGCAAGCATCGCTACTTGGGTCAACTTGCCAGGACAAACCGCCGTTCCAACTCGCCACGAATCCATGATGCACCTTTTAATAGTTCGAAACACGCAAGTATAAATACAAATGCGAATCTTTCTCATTAAGATTTGGTAACTTTACTTCAGCGTTTGTGCTCTCTCCGGCGCCGGAGCGCCCCCAGAGAAGGCGTTCGGGCGAGTTATCCTCAGATGTATGAGCACTTTTGATCTTTCCTCTGCAGACATCGCTGCCCTGGCGCAGACCGATGTGGCTCGCGCCTTGTCTGAAGACGTGGGCGCCGGCGACCTGACCGCCTCTTTGATTGACCCCACCCGCCGGGCCCGAGCGCGGGTGCTAGCCCGCGAGTCGGCTGTCATTTGCGGCGAGCCCTGGGCCACTGCAGCCGTGCGGGCGCTGGATCCGTCGGCCGCCCTCATCTGGCATGTGCGCGAAGGCCAGCGCTGCCAGCAGGACCAAGTGTTGCTGGAGATTGAGGGCAACGCCCAAGCCTTGCTGACGGCAGAGCGCACCGCTTTGAACTTTTTACAGCTGCTGAGCGCGGTGGCCACCAAAACTGCCACCTTTGTGGCGGCGGTGAATGAAGTGCCCGGTAACCGTGCTGCCATCGTGGACACCCGCAAGACCATTCCCGGCCTGCGCCTGGCGCAGAAATACGCCGTTAAAACGGGTGGCGGTACCAACCACCGCATTGGCTTGCACGATGCAGTGCTGATCAAAGAAAACCACATCGCCGCCGCCGGTGGCGTGACCGCCGCGCTGCAACGCGCCA
>JAIXVK010000552.1 GCA_027483085.1 Comamonadaceae bacterium
GACAAGATCGGCAACGGCTTCATGCGCCGTCCCGGGCGCAACAACAGCCTGCCCCCCATCATGACCGGCAGCCACATCGACACCCAGCCCACCGGTGGCAAGTTCGATGGCAACTACGGAGTATTGGCCGGCATCGAGGTGGTGCGCACCCTGAACGACCTGGGCATCGAAACTGAAGCACCGATTGAAGTGGCCTTCTGGACCAACGAAGAAGGCTCGCGCTTTGTGCCGGTGATGATGGGCTCGGGCGTATTCGCCAAGGCTTTCACGCTGGAGCATGCGTACGCTGCGACCGACACTGAAGGCAAAACCGTCAAGGGGGAACTGGAGCGCATCGGCTACATCGGTGACCAGGAACCGGGCGACCACCCAATTGGCGCGTATTTCGAAACCCACATCGAACAAGGCCCGGTGCTCGAAGACAACGACGTGACCATCGGCGTGGTCAGCGGCGTGCTGGGCATCCGCTGGTTTGACTGCACCGTCACCGGCATGGAAGCCCACGCCGGCCCCACGCCCATGGCGCTGCGCAAAGACGCGATGCTGGCGGCCACCCGCATCATGCAAGACGTAGTGGCAGCCGCCCACCGCCACCCGCCGCATGGCCGTGGCACTGTGGGCATGGTGCAGGTGTTCCCCAACAGCCGCAACGTGATTCCGGGCCGGGTGAAGTTCAGCATCGACCTGCGCAACAGCACCGACGCGCTGGTGGACCAGATGGCCGACGAGGTGAAAGCCTTTGCCGCCAAAGTAGCGCAAGAGCACGGCGTGGACGTGAAGATTGAAATGGTGTCCAGCTACTCGGCGATTGCCTTTCACGACGACTGCGTGGACGCTGTGGGCCGCGCCGCCAAAAACCTGGGCTACAGCCACATGCCCGCTGTGTCAGGCGCCGGGCACGATGCGGTCTACATGGCCAAGCTGGCGCCCAGCGGCATGATCTTCATCCCTTGCAAGGACGGCATCAGCCACAACGAGATTGAGGACGCCAAGCCCGAGCACATCACCGCGGGGTGCAATGTGCTGTTGCATGCGATGCTGGAGCGGGCGAAGGTGGTTTGATGAGTTAGCCCCTTTGGGGGGCTGAACAGCAGTCCAAGCACTATCTATCTCGATAGTAGATGGATTTCATCAAAATTTAATCGCTTCTCAAGAAGCCATCCAATCCCTAAGCTCGGGGCCAGGTTTGTAGTTTTTGACAGACCACCCCTTTATTTCGACTAGGAGATTGTGATGACCACGAGTGCAAGTATTTCCGTTACACCACCCCGGCGCCTGCTGAACACCGGGCTTTGGGGCGCCCAGCTGGTGGTGGCCCTCTTCATGCTGTTCGGCGCATACATGAAGCTCGCAGCGCCCGCCGAAGAGCTCGCCAAAATGATGGTGTGGGCGACTCAGTACCCTGCGCTGAAAACATTCACCGGCATTGTGGATTTGCTGGGCGGTCTGGGCCTGTTGTTGCCAGCGCTTACCCGCATCCAGCCCCGCCTGACGGTGCTTGCCGCCCTTGGCACTATCGCCCTGCAAGTGCTGGCCTTTGCTTTCCACGGCTCCCGCGGCGAGTGGCCTGCCACGCCCTTCAACGTCATTCTGTTGGCTCTGGCTGCGTTCATTTACTGGGGCCGCAGCAAGGCTGTTCCCATCACCCCGCGCTAACAGTATCGCCATCAACATCCTCAAAGCGCAGCGCCAGATGCCAAGCTCCCGCCGCATTTTTTTGCAAACGAGCGCTGCTCTAGCGCTGACCGCTTGGGACGTCACTGCGCTTGCGCAAACATCCCGACCCGCCCAGGAGGGCAGTACACAGGACTACCAGGCACGCGACCTGGATTGGTTGGACTCAGTTCGCCAACGCGCGGTACCTGTGCGCCTGTACTTGCCAAAATCCAATGCTGCCGATTCCCCAGGGAAAGTGCAGGCCTCGTGGCCCTTGGTCATTTTTTCACACGGGATTGGTGGCTCACGCCACGGGTACAAGTGGTTCGGCCAGCACATGGCGCGGCACGGGATTGCCAGCCTGCATCTCCAACACGTTGGCAGCGACCTCAACCTTTGGCGAGGTAACCCACTTGGGTTGGTGGGGCGCCTGCAAGACGCAGCGAAAGAGAGCGAAGCGCTGGCACGCGTGCAGGATCTCCGCTTCGCGTTGGACACCCTTTTGGCCAGCAATTTGGGGCCCAGCTTTGACCCGCAACGTATCGTTGCTGCCGGGCACAGCTACGGTGCCAACACCACCTTGCTGGCGGCAGGTGCGCGCGTACAACGTGCCTCTGGTCTGATGGATTTCGCCGACGAGCGTATCCGCGGCGCTATTGTCATTTCCGCACCGCCGTTTTACGGCGAAAGCGATCTCGCTCCCATTCTGGAACCGATCAAAGTGCCAAGCCTTCACATTACCGCGACCGAGGACGTCATCCGAATTCCCGGGTATTTCAGCGGAGCCGATGACCGGCTGAAGGTTTTTGACGCAACCGGTAGCGAACACAAATGGCTTGCCGTGTATGCAGACGGATCCCACAGCATGTTCACTGACCGCACCCGAACCGGTGGCGCTGAGCTCAACCCCCTGGTGAAGCAAGCCACCCAGTCCTTAGCGCTGGCGTTCTTGCGCGCCGTATGGGATGACGACCACCAAGCACTGGCAGCGTGGCCCCTTCAACACGCTGCTTTATTGGCCCGCTACAGCGCACCGCCCGTGTTGCATGCAACACGTGGCTGACCTGGTAGCCATTTCTCTCATCACCCCAACCGGAAGTTTGTCGCATGAACCTCAGAGCCCTTACTGCCATTACCCTGCTGGTGTCATTTATCGCCATGTCCACCTCCGGTGTGCTGATGCTGATCGTTGACCAGCCCTCCTTCTCGATCCGGATGCACCCGGTGCACAAGCTCTTTGGAGTGCTGCTGATCGTGGCCATCATCAGCCACCTGCGCCTGAACTACCGGAGCCTGGTGGCACACGCGCGCCATCGCTCAGCCATTTGGGCGGCCTCCGTGCTCAGTGTGATTCTGGTCCTGGTGTATGCAGTTGCGATTTTGAACACCCAAGACCCCGCACAAGCCGCCGCGGTGGACCAAGCCGCAGAAAGGCTCGAACAAGGCACAGCCCCCGACAAACCGTGATGCTGCAGCCCTGCCCCTGGATGCCGCACACCCTGCAGTGCGGCCACACCACCCCCCAGCCCGGCACACTGCTGGTGCTGTTGCACGGATGGGGTGCACGTGCGGAAGACATGGAAATGCTCGCCCAGGCGCTGGGCGATTGCCGGCCGCACATGCTGACGCTGGCACCCCAAGGCTTTGAGCCCGCAGAGGGGCAGCCCGGCGCACGGCAGTGGTTTGACGTGCAGGGCATGACACCCCACAACCGCCAGCAGCGCATTGATGCGGCGCTGCCCCGCTTGGCCGCATGGATCTCCGCCGCGCAGGCCCTCACCGGTGTGACATGGCACAACACGGTGTTGGCGGGTTTTTCGCAAGGTGCCAGCATGGCACTCGCGCTGGTACATGCCCATGCGGATCTGGCCAGCCGCGTGTTGGCTTTCTCGGGCAGGCCGCCCTCCCGCACGGCTGCGCCCGCGCACGCCACCGCGCTGCACTTCTTCACGGGCGCACTGGACCCCTTGCTACCGGTGGAGGCGCTGCGCGAGTCGGTCCTGCAACTCCACAACGCGGGGAACCGCGTCACGCTGGATGTGGCCGAGCAGCTGGGCCACGGTATCAATGGGCCGCTGTTGGACCGGGCGCGCGCTTACCTGACTGCCGAGTGAGGCGACAGACTTTTTCGACTCAAAATCGCTTATAGCCCCGGTATTGCCTGTGTCTTAAGCTACCAAATACATAGCAGCTCAATACACAGCAGTCAGAGAATCAATCCAAACCGGTCTTGCCGGGGGCCCAGTAGGCCTTGCTGCGGATGCGGTCCGAGCGGATGCCACGAGCGCGCAATGCCTTGAGGAGGTGTTGAATGGTGTTGGCGCGACCGGCGAGGATGAAGTGGGTCTGGGGGGAGATAGACATCCCGATGGATTCCTCCATACGCGCCAAATGGGCATCATCGGGCTGCTTGGCGACGAGTGTCGCGGGCAAACCCCATGCATGGCACAGCGGTCCCCAGTGCTCGGGCGAATCCACCTCCAGCACTGCGCGGCCCGCACCCAACGCCAGGGTGAGGCCGAACGCAGTTTCATCGCCGAGTACCCACACATCCTGCTTTGCGCTCGTGCCCAGGGCCAAAGAGCTGCGAGGCCCCATCAACTCCACCTCAGCACCGTTTTTGGCATGGGTCACCCATTCGCTACCGGGGCCGGGCGACAAGGTCTGCGCCACGAAACTGGTGCTGCCCACCACCGGATCCCACGCGATGGGCGTGTAAGTGCGGGTTTGCAGACCGGCCCCCAGACGGATCTGAATCTTGTCGCCTGCAGTCCAAGATACGCCCTTTAATGCCTCACCCTCCAACGTGATGTGATGCAATGCGGGAGCGAGTACAACATGGTCGGTCACGCGCGCTTTGCGAAAGAAGAGCTGGGTGACCAGTCGGGTCAAAGGGCCTTTTGAGGCGGCTTGATTAAGGATGGTCTCGCTCATGCGGCCAGCTCCATGGTTGCCCCACCAAAGCGGTAGCTGGACGACGCGATAAAGCCCATCAAACGCTCCCGGTAGATGGCGGTCGCGGCATCGCCCTGGGCGGCGCCTACGGCCACCAGCAGCGGCAGGAAATGGTCTTCATGCGGGTGCACTGCCCGCGCATGCGGCGCCTGTTCCCAGGCCTGGAGAGCTGCCTCGCGGTGCGCGGGGTCGGTGCTGGTCAAGACCTGGTGCACCCACTCATCAAAGGGGCCGGAATATGCCGCCATCTCGGGCCCGCGCTCGTGGCAGGTCATGCCACTGCCGATGATGAGGATGTTCTCATCGCGCAGCGCCGCCAGCGACGCCCCGGCGCGCAGATGCAGGGCGGGGTCGAGTCCGGCATGCAGTGAGAGCTGCACCACCGGAATGTCAGCCTGCGGGTACATGGGCTGCAACAGGCTGTAGGTGCTGTGGTCGTAACCGTGCTGGGCATCAGCGGCAGCAGGGCAACCGGCTGCGGTCAGCAGTTCCACCATGCGCGCTGCCAAGGCAGGCTGCCCGGGGCTGGGGTAGCGAATGCGGTACATCTCGGCCGGAAAGCCTGAATAGTCATACACCATGCCGGGTGCTGCTGAAGAAGTCACGGTGAATGCGGGCGCCTCCCAATGCGCAGAGACGACCACAATCGCATCAGGACGGAGCGGCAACTGGCCGGGCACGGCGAGCAAGCCACGCTCCAGACCGCGCAAGCCCTCGCGCAAGCGGCCTTGCATCCAGGGCCAAGGGCCGCCGCCGTGGCACAAGAAAAATGTGGGCATGCGGGTAGAGGTCATACAGGCATCAGGGCGTGAAGAGAAGGAAATGGGGTGGGTCGCCGGAAGTCAAAAACGGTAAGCAAGCGCGGCAAACGCGCTTTGGTAGGAGGTGTTACGGGTCAAAGGGCTGGCACTGGCTGCATCGGACAGCGTGGTGTGGTTGACCCCACCGAACAACATCCACTGCCCACCGAGCGGGTGCTGCAGGCCCACGCCCACGGTGACATCGCGCAGGCCTGCCGTGGGGGTGTACACCTTGTACCCGGTGGCAGCACTTTGGCTGGCGCTTACGCCGAAGTAGTCGTGCATGTAGTCGTCATTGGCCCATGTGGCTTTCACATGGAGCCGCACGCGGGTTGTGAGCGGCAGCGGTACGCCGTAACTGGCGCCGAGTTGTACCAAGCCACCCTTGGAGTCGAGGCCGGAGCCCATCTGTGTTGCGGCAGACAGCTCCACGCGCTCGCTCACCGCCAGCTTGGCAAACAGGTTCACGGTGGCGCGGGCGGCTACGTCGCCCATACCCGCGAGCTCGCGCGAGTCCGAGGCGTTGCGCCCTTCGTCCATCCCCAACGCGACACCCCAGCGCAGCGGCTCGGTGCTTGGATGCTGATAACCGATCAGCCCCTCAGAACCGCCCACGAAAATACCATTGGCCCACTGGTAGCTGATCACCGGAATCCCGGAGGTTTTGGATTCGTCCGCCCCCTGGTAGCGGGGCGCGGCGCGCACGCCCAAACCCACAAAGCCGCCGCTTTGAACGCGGCTCTCTGATGCCCCCGACTCGGTTTGCGCCTGCACCGGGGCGCTAGCCAAAGTCAAACCTGCCAGGAAAAGCATGACCCCCGGCAATGCCCCGTAACGCGTGTTGATCTGGGATATTGCGAACCGACGGGAGCGTGCTTGGTGATTCATGTGAGGTAGACCGTAAAGGTCGTTGGTTTAATTGCAGAGGAATGTACGGACACCAAAACATTTATGGAAGAGATAAAATTTTGATGAAAACCATCTACGAAAGAGATATTTCATGATCGGCAACCTCACACTGGACCAACTGCGGGTATTGGTGACGATTGCTGAGGAAGGCAGTTTTTCGGCTGCCGGACGCAAGTTGCGGCGGGTGCAGTCCGCCATCAGCCACAGCATCCAAAACCTGGAAGAAACACAGGGCGTGCAACTGTTCGATCGCAGTTCGCGCACCCCGCAGTTCACCGAGGCGGGCCGCGCATTGGCAGCGCAGGCGCGGCAGGTTTTACGTCAGGCGGAGATGTTCGAGCGCACCGCCCAGTCCATCAGCGCGGGACTGGAGCCGGAGCTATCGATAGCGGTGGACAACTTTGTGCCCACGCAGCCCTTGATCCGCAGCCTGGCAGGCCTGCAGGCGCAGCACCCAGACCTGACCGTCACGCTTTTTACGGAGGGCATGGGTGCCGCAGAGCGGCGAGTGCGTAACGGCTCGGCCATTCTCGGTTTGTGCGCCTTGCTGCCCTCCACCATCCAGGAATTGCAGGCCGCTACGCTCACGCAAGTCACGCTCGCACCGGTGGTCGCCCCGGACCATCCACTCGCCACCGAGAGCCGCCCCATCACCCGCGACATCCTGGCCGAACATGTGCAACTGATCCTGACAGATCCTCTCCAAATCCCGGGCCCGAGCTTCAGTGTGGTGAGCCCGCGGGTCTGGCGCTTTGTGGACATTGCGCGGCGTCTGGAATTTTTGTTGGCAGGATTCGGTTGGTGCACCATGCCGCTGCACCTGGTGGAGCCCCACCTCAAAGCAGGGCGTCTGGTACGGTTAGATATCAACGACCCCGGCCTGCTCCCCCGCGCCATCGGACTTTTTGCCATCCACGACCGGCTCCGCCCTTTGGGCTTGGGAGCGCGTTGGCTGTTGGCCGATTTACAGCAGCAAAAGTGGCCGGTCACTAGCGTTTGACTCGCATCCAACCATAAGACGGCATCAGCCACAACGAGATTGAAGACGCCAAGCCCGAGCACATCACCGCGGGCTGCAATGTGTTGCTGCATGCGATGCTGGAGCGTGCGAAGGTGGTTTGAAGGACTCTAGAGACAGAGATATGAGGCATATTGGCCTCTAGCCCTTGTATTTATTGCGCAAGCAGCTCCTGATTTGATAGCAAATCAGGAGCTGCTTTTATTTCGACTGCTGGATAATGAAAACCCTAGGGCCCGCTTTCGGGCAATCCATCGCTAGGCGGTCCGCTCAACGGTAAAGCTGGTTCCATCAAAGTACTGCGTATCCTGGAGTTTTTGCAGGATCTCACTGTCATTGAGGTGCCCGGTATCCTTGATGCCAACACAGGCGTTTCTGCCGCGCGACTTGGCGACGTAAAGTGCA
>JAIXVK010000336.1 GCA_027483085.1 Comamonadaceae bacterium
GCCATTGACGACTTTATGCGCCCCGACCGCATTGTGGTGGGCTGCGAGGACGAGCAGGCCGCGCTCAATATGCGCGCGCTGTATGCACCAATCCAGCGCAACCACGACCGCTTGATCGTGATGGACATTCGCAGTGCAGAGCTGACCAAATACGCCGCGAACGCCATGTTGGCCACCCGCATCAGCTTTATGAACGAGTTGGCTAATCTGGCCGAAAAGCTGGGCGCCGATATTGAAAACGTGCGAAAGGGCATTGGCTCGGACCCGCGCATTGGCTATGACTTTTTGTACGCCGGTGCGGGTTATGGCGGCTCGTGCTTTCCCAAAGATGTGCAGGCTCTGGTGAAAACAGCGCAAGACGATGCAGGCATTCACCTGCAGGTGCTGACTGCGGTGGAAGCCGCCAACGACGCCCAAAAGCGCGTACTGGGCAGCAAGGTGCTCAAGCGCTTTGGCACCGATTTGACCGGCAAGCACTTTGCAATTTGGGGCTTGGCCTTCAAGGCCAACACAGACGACATGCGCAAGGCCACCAGCCGCGATGTGATTCAAGATTTGCTGGATGCGGGGGCTACGGTTACGGCCTACGACCCGGTGGCGATGAAAGAGGCGCAGCACTGCTTCCCGGATGAGCCGCGCCTGAGCTATGCCGATAGCCAGACGGCTGCGCTGGAGGGGGCGGATGCGCTGATCATCGTGACCGAGTGGCGCGAGTTCCGCAGCCCGGATTTTGAGAACATCAAATCCAAGCTCAAGCAGCCTGTGATTTTTGACGGCCGCAACCTGTATGACCCCAAGCTGGTGCGCAGCATGGGCATTGAGTACCAAGCTATCGGACGCTAACACCATGACCGTGTTGACCCTGCAAGATTTGGCCATCCAATCCGGCGTGGCATTTGGCACCAGCGGTGCGCGCGGCAAGGTGGTGGACATGACCCCGGGCTTGTGTCACGCCTACACCACGGCGTTTTTGAATGCCGTAGTGCCCAAGGCCACCACTGTTGTGCTGGGCCACGATTTACGCCCCAGTAGCCCGGCGATTGCGGCGGCCTGTGCGGCAGCGATTCAGAGCTTGGGGATGCAGGTGGTGTACGGTGGCGCCCTGCCTACACCGGCGCTGGCGCTGTATGCGGCGCAGCTGGGTGCGCCGGCGATTGTGGTCACGGGCAGCCATATTCCGTTTGACCGTAATGGCATCAAGTTTTACCGCGAAGAAGGCGAGATCACCAAAGTCGATGAGCGCGCCATGCTGGACTTTTTGGTGGGCGTGCCCCGGGACTTGAAGCTCTCCGCCCTGCCCGCACCCGACCCGCGGGTGGAGCAGGCCTATGTGCGCCGGTATGTGGATTTCTTTGGCACGGAGGCGCTGGCGGGCGAGACGATTGCCGTCTACGAGCACAGCAGTGTGGCGCGTGATGTGCTGCGCACTATTCTGGAGACGCTGGGCGCCGAGGTGATTTCGCTAGGACGAACCGATGTGTTTGTGCCCATCGACACCGAGGCGGTGCGCCACGAGGATATTGAGCAGGCCCGCGAGTGGGCGGAGTTGCATGACTTTGATGCGATTGTGTCTACCGACGGCGATGCCGACCGCCCCCTGATTGGCGACGAGCGCGGCGAGTGGTTGCGCGGCGATGTGGTAGGCATTTTGACGGCGCAGCAGCTCCAGGCGACTGCAGTGGTCACCCCCGTGAGCAGCAATAGCGCACTGGAGAGCACCCAGAGTTTTGCGCAGGTGGTGCGCACCCGGATTGGCTCGCCCTATGTGATTGAGGGCATGCAAAACGCCGCCAAGGCTGGCGCGGAGCTGGTGGTGGGTTTTGAGGCCAATGGCGGCTTTTTGCTGGGCAGCCAGGTGCTGCGGGATGGCCACCGCCTGGGGCCTTTGCCCACCCGCGATGCGGTGCTGCCGATGCTGGCCCTGCTGTGCGGCGCCAAAGCGGGCAAGCTGAAAATGTCAGAGGTGGGTTACCGCCTGCCCAAGCGGTTTACCGCCAGCGACCGGATTCAAAACTTTGCCACTGCCAGCAGCCTGGCGCTGATCGTGCGCTTGCGCATGGACCACGCCGCTTTGCGCGAGCTGATGGCCCCTCAGGCGGGCGAAGTGGTGTCGATCGACGAGACCGATGGCTTGCGGGTGCTGTTTGCGTCAGGCGACATCGTCCACCTGCGCCCCAGCGGCAATGCCCCCGAGCTGCGCTGCTACGCCGAGAGCACCACCGTCGATCAGGCCAAACAATTGTGCGATGACTGCCTGTTGCGGGTTCTGAAGGTGGCTGCGTAGAGCAGCCCCAAGCCGGCCAGCAGCAGAGCATAGGTTTCGGGCTCGGGTACGGGGGTCACGGAGAGGCTAATGTTGTCGACGCCCACATAGCGCGCGTAGTTGAAGCCAATGCCACTGAACCGCACCGAAGTCAGCCCGGTAAAGCCTGCGAAATAGCTGCTGTCGTAGTGAGTGAAGCGGCCGGGCGTTAGCGCGAGAGGCTGGCTGGTGCTGACCATGCCACCGTAGAGCTTGGTGCCGGTAATCTGGATGCTGAGTTGGTCACTTAGTGTGCCGCCACCACCACCTAACAGGCCTGCCAGATCAAGACTGAGCAGCGCAAATGTGCCGCTGGTACCTGGGGTGAGGCTGAGTGTTTCGCTCTGGTTGCTCAGCCCGTAATAGGCCAAAAATTTACCGGCTGGCACGGGCTCCACCAGATACCCGGCCCCGCTAAGTACAAAGTGGGTGTTACTGCTGTGCTGCAACTGCACACCGGCAGCCAAGGTACCCGAGGGAGCAGAGAGCGCATCAAACGTGAGCGTGAGGGCTTGGGCGTGCGCTCCGGCGGAAAAGAGTAGCGCCGCAGTGGTTGCAAGTGTGGAGGCAATGGCCCGGAAGGCGCTGGGTAGCAGCATGGATATCTCCCGAAGAATGTATGTCAAAGAATGCCGATCAAGGTGGCGTTGGCTGTTGTGCCGTTAGGGCCGTTTAGGGTGCAAACGACGGTTTCCCCGTCGGGCACCGGCAAGGGCAGCCCACCGCCCAAGCTGTAGTTGGCGGGCAGGCCCCCTTGCAGAAGCAAGGCGCCGTCTGCGCAATCGGTAACCGCAACGCCTTTGCTGGCGTTGGCCTTGCGGGTGGCCACGTTGATGGCAGCCCCGGCGGAGATGGCACCTGCCACGCCTTGGGTGGCGGCGGCTTGGGCGTCGCTGCGCAAATCGACAAATTTGGGGATGGCCACGGCAGACAAGATACCGAGGATGACGATCACCATGACGAGCTCAATCAGGGTGAAACCGGTTTGCGGGTGGCGGGAGTTCGATAAAGCGCGCATGGTGGGCTGAAATGCAAGGCTGTAACCAGTTGTTACTGGATGGTACGCAGGCGCAACGAGGAAGGGAATAGTCCGGATGGATGAGCCGAATGGACTAACGGCAGCCGTTTGGCGAGCGCGGGAGCGCCTGGAAAGATAATCGGGGCTGCAACCCCTATGCGAGAAAGCCACCATGACGATTCTGGTTACCGGCGGCGCCGGCTTTATCGGCAGCAACTTTGTGCTGGATTGGCTGGCCGAGTCCCACGAAACGGTGGTCAACCTGGATAAGCTGACCTACGCCGGTAACCTGCAAAACCTGGCTACGGTGTCTGACAACCCGGCTCACATTTTTGCGCAAGGCGACATTTGCGACGGGGAGCTGGTCACCCGATTGCTACAAGAATACCAGCCCCGGGCTGTGTTGAACTTTGCC
>JAIXVK010000371.1 GCA_027483085.1 Comamonadaceae bacterium
GCACAGATGCTGCCCGGCTCGGCTGAGTAAGCGCCTGCCCCTGTGTCGGAGTTATTCATCGGCCTGATGTCCGGCACGTCTTTGGACGGGGTGGACGGCGTTTTGGTGGATTTCGGGGGTGACGCCCCCAAGGTGTTAGCGCATGAGACTCTTGGCTTCCCGGACACACTGCGCGCAGAGTTTCTGGCGCTGAACACCAGCGGTCCGGATGAAACTCACCGGGGTGCGCTCGCTGCCAACGGCCTCGCCCGCCTCTATGCCAAGGTGGTTGACAGCCTGCTACAAAGCACGGGGCTATCTGCTAATGCAGTGCAAGCCATCGGAGCGCACGGCCAGACGGTAAGACACCGCCCCGGTGAGTTTGACGGCGTGGGCTATACCACCCAGCTCAATCAGCCCGCACTTTTGGCAGAACTCTGTGGCATCAACGTAGTGGCGGATTTCCGTAGCCGTGACGTCGCCGCGGGCGGGCAAGGGGCTCCGCTGGTGCCACCGTTTCACCAGGCCTTTTTCAGCCCACGCGGCGAGCGATTGGCAGTGCTGAACATCGGCGGCATCTCCAACTTCACCCTGTTAAATGCCACGCCAGAGGCCCCAGTGCTGGGTTTTGACTGTGGCCCGGGCAACGCGCTCATGGATGCGTGGTGCCATCGCCATACAGGGCAGCACTTTGACGCGGATGGCGCGTGGGCCGCATCGGGCACCGTGCTGCCAGAACTATTGAATCGGCTGTTGCAGGAGCCCTTCCTGCAAAAGAAGCCCCCCAAAAGTACCGGGCGCGATCTTTTCAACATCGCTTGGCTGGAGGGCCATTTGAGTGCGTGGCGCGCCACGGGCGAGGACTCCACCCCCGCCGATATTCAAGCAACCCTGACGGAGTTCACAGCACGCGCCTGTGCTGATGCGTTACAGCGCAATATGGCGGCGTGCCCTGTGGTTGCTGTGTGTGGCGGCGGGGCCTACAACGGGTCTCTCATGCGACGTTTGCAAGCGCTGTTGCCGAGATGCAAGGTGCAGAGCTCCGAGTCTCTCGGCCTGCCACCACTGCAAGTGGAGGCGACAGCGTTCGCTTGGCTGGCGCGGCAAACCTCACTTCACCGACCATCCAGTTTGCCAAAAGTAACGGGCGCCCAAGGCGCCCGCATACTCGGTGCAATCTATCCGGCCTGAAGGTCAGGTCGAGAAAGACGAACCGCAGCCACAGGTGGTCGTGGCATTGGGGTTCTTGATGACGAACTGCGCGCCCTGCAAATCTTCTTTGTAGTCGATTTCTGCGCCTACCAAGTATTGGTAGCTCATGGCATCGATCAACAAAGACACACCGTTTTTAGTCATGGTGGTGTCGTCTTCATTCGTGATTTCGTCGAACGTGAATCCATACTGGAAGCCGGAGCAACCGCCACCTTGCACAAACACGCGCAATTTCAAATCAGGATTGCCTTCTTCGGCGATCAGGTCGGCAACTTTTGCCGCGGCGCTGTCGGTGAACAGAATCGGGGAAGGCATGTCAGTTTGGATGTTTTCAGCAACGGCGCTCATGGCGACTCCATTCAGATACGGGAATAGGACAAATAGTACAGGAATCCGCTCGGGAATTCTCTCACTGGTTATTTGCCGCTAGTTTCAATGTGGGTTTTTCTTCGCCATGCAACATCGGACGCAGCTGGCCAGCGATCAAGGCGCCCTGGTGCATTTCCAGCGCGGCGTATTCAATGTCACCCTCGATCCGGGCCTTGGGTTGCAGCTCCAACATGCGACGCGCATGAATGGGGCCTTTCACCGTGCCGTTGATGATGATGTGATCGGCCGTGATCGAACCGGTAATGCTCGCAGAGTCCGAAATCACGAGGATGCTCATGGCCGCCTCAGCAGCATGCACATTACCAACGACAGTGCCATCAACCCGCAGGCCGTCCGAAAAAGTCAGATTCCCTTGGATCTCAGTTCCGTCCGCGATCAGACTCTTGATGGGTGGCTGCTTATTTTTATTGAACATGGCATAGCTTTCAAAGACTTAAAGCTTGAGCGTCTGCGTTGCTCGAACCACAGACCCGTCAAGAACACGCGCTGACACGCTTTTCACCACAGTCTGGGGGGGGAGCGGAAACTCTCCTTCCAGGCGCCCGTATTGCTTGACCTTGAGGGCGATAGCCCCTTCGGGTAGCGAAGCCGTCCAGGGCTTGCCGTTTGCCGTCCCCACCAGAGTTATTTCCAAACGACCTACAAACTCTTGGCTGTTACGGCCGGCCTGCATGACCAACGCTTGCCATTTTAAGGTGCCCGGAGCGGTGAGCTCCGCTTGAAGACCCCGTATCGCAATGCCCTCAACCCCGCCCGCAGGAATCAGTTTCTCGAAAAACCCCAAATCGTCGCGCAAGGCCCGGTTGTCGGCCTCGAGTTGTTTCACTTGAGAGATGAGCTTTTCTTGAGACGCCTTTTCGGCAGTCACCAAGGTGTCCGCGGTATTGGCGACTGATTGCGCCTGATCTCGCTCCGCTTTCAGGGTCAACATTTCGGCTTGTAGCGCAGCGGCTGTTGCGCGAAGCTGCACCAATTCGTCTTTGGACCCCTTTTCGAGACCGGCAATGTCTTTACCGAACTCAAATGCCCATAGGCCAATGGCCGCGCAAAAGCCCAACACAATCGCGAGCAAAGCCCAGCGGAAGGGCCAAGGCATGGCACTGCGCACGGCCATCCGGGGAGCGCTGATGGTGAGGCGGCGTCGAAGGAGTCGAAATCTCATGAGGGGCGA
>JAIXVK010000192.1 GCA_027483085.1 Comamonadaceae bacterium
CCGTTTTCATTTCAAACCACAATGTGTGTGCGACTTCAGGGAGTCTTCAGATGAACAAGATTTGGTGGGTTTGCCTAGGAGCTGTCGTGTCACTGCACGCGGCGCATGCCGCAACACCGATCACCGCGACGCAGCGTGATCAGGTCATTGAAAAGCTGCCTCTGATCACCAAAAACCGGGCCGCTGGCCAGACGGCCACCTCAGCCAACCCTGAAGCTGCAGCATCAGCAGCTCGCGAGCTGATCACGGCCGCGCGCCAGACAGGCGACACCCGCTACTGGGGTCGCGCCCAAGCCATGCTGACGCCATGGTGGAACAAACCCGATGCCCCCACTGATCTGATGGTGCTGCAAGCCACTATTCAGCAAGGTCGCCATGAATTCAGCGAGGCCCGCAGTGTCCTGACGCGAGCGCTCAAACTCAACCCTGCGCAAGCGCAAGGCTGGCTGAATCTTGCAACGCTTGAGCGGCTCGCCGGCAACTATGCGCGTGCGCTGCAGGCTTGCGAGGCGGTGGGCCAAGCTGGACAAGCGCTGTACGCCCAAGCTTGCGAACTAGAAACCCAGTCGCTCCAAGGCAAAACCAACGAGGCGCGCGCGGGTCTGCAAACGCTGATTTCTGCCGCCGATAACGCGCAAACCCGCAGCTGGCTCTTGTCGCTCTTGGCAGAGAGCGAAGAGCGTGCTGGCAAGGATGGCGCAGCCCTCAAGGCTTACCAAAGCAGCCTGAAACAAGAAGCTGACCTGTACACGAGCATCGCACTGTCTGATTTGCTGCTGCGCACCGGAAAACACCAAGATGCACTCAAGGTTCTAACAGGCCTGCCGGCCACAGACGCAGTCCTGCTCAGGCAAGCGACCGCGAAAAAACGTGCTGGTGACCCGACCTGGGCAGAGTTACGGCAAACATTGCGCGAGCGGCAGGCCGAGCTGAAGCGGCGCGGTGACAAACTGGAACTTCATGGCCGGGAAGAGGCCTTGGTAGCCCTGTGGCTGGATGAAGATTTCGCAGGCGCTGTGACAATGGCTGAGCGAAACCTTGATCTGCAAAAAGAGCCGATTGACTGGTGGGTAGCCATCCAGAGTGCACGTGCCGCCAGCGACCTGCCTGCGCTGGCCCGCTTGCGCGGTGAGATGCAACGCATTGGCATTGTGGATGCGCGGGTCCAGGGAGAAAAATCATGAAGCACTTGATCGCTTTCTTGTGCAGTGCGCTCTTCGCCATACCCGCCTTGGCGCATAAGGGTAGTGATGCCTACCTCGATGTAAAGCAAACCGCTGATCAAGTGACACTGCAGCTGGCAGTGGCCATCAAAGACCTGGATGTGGTGTTACCCGTGGACGCCAATGCAGACGGACTCGTCACCTTCGGTGAAGTACAAGATGCCACGCCTGCGGTGGAAGCTCTCATCCAAAGCAACGCATTGATCCAAGGAGGCAGCGGCGGCTGCCCGCTGCAATGGCGATATGCAGGACTGGAGCGTTACAGCGACGGAGCCTATATCAAGCTTTCCAGCACAGCAAACTGTGCAGCGCTAGAAAGCATCCGCTACACGCTCTTCAAAAACGAAGACGAAAACCACCGCCTGCTCGCGAGCGGCAATGTCAACGGGCGTGACCTGTTGATGACCGCTTCTCCACAGCAATCAGTGCCCATCATGCTCGTGAGTCGGAATGAAGCGAGCCAAGCGGCACCTACCGGCGTAGGCCAGACTGTGCTGAGCTACTTTGGTTTGGGCATGCACCACCTGCTGGAGGGTTATGACCACCTTGCGTTTTTGCTCGCGCTGGTTTTGCCACTACAGCTTGTTCTGGGCCGCAAGTCTGGTCCGGGACCGCTCACCGATACCAGGCCGTGGTGGGCTTTGCTGTGCACTGTCACAGCCTTCACAGTCGGGCACTCCATCACGCTGGCGTTGGCTAGTTTGGGCATCACGTCCGCATCACCCGATTGGGTGGAGCCCGTTATTGCCGCCTCAATCGGCGTGACTGCACTGCTGAACGTGTTTCCTGTCAAAGTGCTCAGCCCATGGCGGCTTGCGTTGGGCTTCGGGCTGATTCATGGCTACGGGTTTGCCGGCCTGCTCACCGAAGCGGCGGCACCCTCTGCCCTCTTGGGCTGGGCCTTGTTTGGATTCAACCTCGGAGTCGAAGCCGGTCAACTACTAGCCGTGTTGCTGTGGGTGGCGGTGTCCCAACTATTTGTGCGGCAAGCTTGGTACGGCAGCGTGGTGGTGCGCGGCGGGTCTATTGCACTGTTCGCACTGGCCGCTTACTGGGTCTGGGAACGGGTTTTCGCCTGACCCATAAAAAAGCTGCGCAGCCCTTGCTGGAGCTGCGCAGCTTGCTATCAAATTTACAGCGAACTGAAATGTGATTAAACGCGGGGTACTGGCGTACCCGAGTTAACACATAGCGCCATGTTGAGCGCGATCACGGCGGTTTTGTAGTCTGCACGCTCAATCACAAACTGCATGTTCACTTGGCGCAGGGTTTGCGACACGCAGTTCACGTTGACCTGTGCGTCAGCCAGTGCCTGCGCCGCCTTGGCCAGCACACCGGGAATGCCAATATTGGAGCCGATGGTGCAGACAATCGCACTGGGCTTGACGGTGACCACCTGGTACAGCTCTTCCAACTCGGCCACGAGTTCAGGCGTGACCTGGTTGTCCCACACCAAGTGGGCAATAGAGTTGGCGTTGGTGGCTTTCAGGATGTAGCTGATGTCGTGCTTGCAGAACACTTGCATCAAGCTGGCGTCAAAGCCGACCGTGCCCACCATGCTGGGGTCATGGATCTCAATCAGCGTGACCTTGTCAGTGCCGGTCACGATTTCCACACGGGCGCGCTCACCCACAAAGTCCTTGGTGATCAAGGTGCCGGGGTGGTCAGGCTCAAACGTGTTTTTCAGACGGATCGGGATACCGGCAAGTTCCATCGGCTTGGCCGCCTTGGGGTGAATGGCTTCCATGCCCACGTCAGCCAACTGGTCGGCCACGTCGTAGTTGGTAGCACCCACCACGATGGCATTTTCCAGACCCACGAGGTTGGGGTCGGCAGACGACAGGTGGAATTCTTTGTGGATCACTGCTTCTGCGGGGCGCACTTCCACCGCGATCTTGCTGAAGGTAACTTCAGAGTAGCCGCGGTCGAACTCGCGCATGATGCCTTCGGTGCCCTTGGTGTAACCGGTGGCCACAATCACGTTGTTGGCCAGGTCCAGGTCTTTGAAGCTGTGAGCGATGCGCTCATCGATGCTCCAGGCTTCGTTGTCGTCGAATCCGGCAAGGTCCATCAGGACCGCGTTTACGCCATTGGCCTTGAGGATTTCCACCGAGTTGAACGCACTGTGCGATTCGCCGATGGAGGCCAGCACTTCGCGGGCAGCCAAAAGCACATCCTTGCGGCTCAGGTAGCCGCTGGCCAGCACATGGTGCATGGCGCCCAAATACTCGCGAGCCTGGGCAATGCGCTGGTCGATAAATGCATCTGCGACCGCCAAAGGTAAGCCAATGTCGGCATAGGCGGCATTCAGCTTTTTAAGGCTGGCTGCCAAACCGGTCAGTGCATCCTGATAGCCCTTGCCCTCAGCGAACAGAGCGTAAATGCCCCGCTCGCCGGTTTTCTTGTGCTCCAGCAGCTGGTTAGTCACGCCGGAGTACGCAGACACCACGTAAATACGGCCGTAAATGCGTGCGGGGTTGTGCAGCATGATGTGGCGCAGCACATCACCAAAGGCGGTCATCGAGGTGCCGCCGATC
>JAIXVK010000340.1 GCA_027483085.1 Comamonadaceae bacterium
ACGAGGCCCAAAAAGCCATAGCCCACAAACAGCATGCCTAGCATCACATCGAGCCGCTCGATGCCGCTGAGGTTCACCGCCAGCAGCAGGCTCATCATGAGCGCGTAGCCCACCACCGCAAACTTCACCAGTTTGACCAGCCCGAAGCGCGCGCTCAGTTTGCCAGTGAACTGCGAAATGCCGATGAAAGATGCCGCGTTGGCCGCAAACGCCAGGCTGTACTGGCGGGGCGTGAGACCGTAATGGTCGATCAGCACGAACGACGAATTAGCCAGGTAGGCAAAAAAGCTGGAGATGCCAAAAGCACCGATGAACACCAGCCCCAGAAAATGCCGGTCGCGCAGCAACACGCCATAGGCGGCCACCGCACTACCGACGCTGCTATTGACGCGGTCTTTCGCGGGCCGGGTTTCCGGCAGGCTGGTGGCCAACAACACCAAGCCCAAAATGGCGGCTACCGTCACCGCCCAGAACACCGCGCGCCAGCCGGATGCCTCGATCAACACACTGCCAGCCAAAGGGGCCAGGATGGGGGACACGCTGAACACCAACATCAGCAGCGACATCAGCCGCGCGGCGTCGTGGCCTGTGTGCAAGTCGCGCACCACGGCGCGCGGGATCACCATGCCCGCGCAGGCGCCCAGCCCTTGGATAAAGCGCAACACCACCAGGGTTTCAATATCCGGTGCCAGTGCACAGCCCACGCTGCCCAAGGCAAACAGCACCAAGCCGAAGTACAGCGGCTTCTTGCGACCCAGCATGTCAGAGACCGGACCATAAATAATCTGACCCACACCCAGCGAGATAAAGAAAGCCATCAAGCTGGCCTGCACGGCCCCCATAGAAGCACCGAGGCTCTGACCGATGGAGGGGAGGGCGGGGAGGTACATGTCGATGGCGAAAGGGCCGATGGCTGACAGCAAGCCGAGCACCAGGGCGGTGCCGAAGAAGGAAGTTTTCATAGGGGCGCGAGCATACCCCCGCGCGCTCACCTCCGTATGGCAATGGGCGTTCGCCCCGGTCGGCAAAATGGGCGAGACAGCGGTTCCCTGCTCAGGTATAACCCCAGTACCTTCAAGGAGATGGCGCATGAAAGGCATGGTCTTTACCGAATTTCTGGAAATGGTGGAAAGCACCTTTTCCGCGGACATGGTGGATGACATCATTGACGACAGCGCACCGCCCAGTGGAGGGGCTTACACCTCGGTGGGCACCTATGACCACCAGGAACTCGTCGGCATGGTGACGGCTTTGTCCGCCCGCTCGGGCTTGCCGGTGCCAGCGCTGATCCATGCCTTCGGTACCCACCTGTTCGGCCGGTTTCATGCGCTGTACCCCCGCTTTTTCGAAGGCATTCCATCGGCCGTGGATTTTTTGTTTGGCATCGAGTCCGTCATCCACACCGAAGTGCGCAAGCTCTACCCTGATGCGCAGCTCCCCAGCTTTGACTGTGTCCGCCGGGACGACGGGCTCGATATGGTGTACGCATCTCCGCGCCACTTCGGCGATTTGGCGGAGGGCCTTATCGGCGGAGCGATTGCGCATTTCGGTGACCCTCTCGGGCTGACGAGGGTGAACTTGCCGGATGGCTCCATCCGGTTTGAATTGCGTCACAAATCTTAAGCGCATGTCTGACCCGGTGAACCCACCCGCCTCCGACGCCCACGCAGATACGCTGCGCCGTTTGCTCAACCGGGTGGAGCGCGAGAAATCGGCCCGCAAACAAGCCGAGCAACTGCTGGAAGAAAAGAGCATGGCGCTGTTTGAGGTCAACCAGGCCTTGGAGCAACGGGTAAACGAACGGACTGCCGCTCTACAGGCCGCCTTGGCGCAGGCAGAAGCGGCCAATATCGCCAAGAGCCGCTTTCTGGCCATGATGAGTCACGAGATTCGCACGCCGCTGAATGGGGCGTTGGGGCTGACGGAGTTGCTCAAGAGCACACCACTGAGCGCGGAGCAATCGCACTTTGTGGACAACATCTTGCTGGCAGGCAATGCGCTGCTGAACCTGATCAACGACATCTTGGACTTTTCTAAGATTGAGGCCAACCTGATGGAGCTGGAGCGCATCAGGTTCAATCCCCGGAGTTTGGTCACCGAGACTTTGGACATGTTCCGCCCGCAAGCCAACGCCAAGCAAGTGGCACTGTCAATCCAGATCGATAGCCATGTGCCCTACGCCGCCACGGGAGACCCCAGCCGCTTGCGCCAAGTGTGGATGAATCTGGTGGGCAACGCACTCAAGTTCACCCACCAGGGGAGCATCACCATCAGCCTGCGGTGCACACCGGAAGGGCTGCACTGCTCCGTCAAAGACACGGGCATCGGCATGACCGAGGAGGTCATGCAACAGCTGTTCTCCCCCTTTAAACAAGGAGACAGTTCAATTGCCCGGAAATTCGGCGGAACCGGCCTCGGCTTGGTGATTTGCAAAGCCATCATCACGCAAATGGGCGCCGATCTGAAGGTCGCGAGCCGTCCTGACGAGGGTTCGGAGTTCAGCTTTACTTTGTCGGCAGCTTCGTTGGGACTGGAAGCCTCCGACACCTGGATCACACCGCCCGCGCTACCTGCATCAATCCCTGAGGCCCCCACTACGGACTTGAGCGGCCTGCGTATTTTGTTGGTGGATGATCAACCGATCAACCGACTTCTCGCCCGCAGCCAATTGCGGCAGCTCGGCTGTCCACCCGTAGCGGAAGCAGAAAACGGATTGGTCGCTTTGCAAAAGTTGAGCGAGCAGCCCTTCGATGTGGTGTTGATGGACATGCAAATGCCCGAGCTGGACGGCTTGAGCGCGACCAGAGCGCTGCGCACCATGCCGCTGGACATTCAGCCCTTTGTGATTGCGATGACTGCCAATGCCTACGCAGAAGACCGGGCCGCTTGCAGTGCGGCGGGCATGGATTTCTTTTTGAGTAAACCGGTTCAACTGGACACCCTGCGCGAAGCGCTGAGCAGCATCACGGTTCCCCGCTAATGCTGCGTTTCCGGCGCACCACCGGGATAACGGCGGCGTCTACCCGATCATAGTTTTTATGAATTAGTTAGTAAATATCGATTGGATACAGGAATCCGCTTCCGATACCATTCATTCCAGTCCCCGGAGCATGGGCACCATCCACCACAGCCCTCCCGGTGAAGCACTTCAAGGAACCACTCGCATGACCCGCTTTGTCCGACAAAACTTATCCACGCTGAAAAAGACTGCCAGTTATTACGTGGTGCACATCAGCGTAGCCGCAATGGTCGCCTACGCAGTCACTGGCGACGTGCTGATGTCTTTGACGCTCAGCTTGCTGGAGCCAACCGTGCAAGCCGTTGCCTTCTTTTTCCATGAAAAAGGCTGGGAGCGCATCAACCAGCGCAGGGCATTGCGCGCTGCAGAAGGAGCACCCGCATGAGCCAAGCACCTCTTATCGTTGTCGGTACTGGCGTAGCCGGTTGGTCCACGGTGCGTGAGTTCCGCAAGCTGGATACCGCCACCCCTGTGGCGTTGATCACGACCGACAGCGGCGACTTCTACGCCAAACCGACGCTTTCCAACGCCTATGCACAGAAGCGTACGCCGGCCCAGTTGGTCACCACGCCAGCCGCCAAAATGGTCGAGACACTCGCCATCACATTGATGGCCCACACGCAGGTGCTTAGCTTTGACACAGCCGCCCGCACGGTCACACTGCAAAGTTCCGCAGGCGTCCAGACTTTGGCTTTCAGTCAATTGGTTCTGGCCACCGGTGCTCACCCGATTCGCGTGCCTTTGGCTGGCGATGCGGCTGACGCGGTGCAATCCGTCAACACCTTGGACGACTTTGCCGCTTTTCATCACGCGCTGGGGGTGGACGCGAGCCTTCCGGAGAGTGGCAAGGGCAAGACTGTGGTGGTCATGGGCGCCGGCTTGATCGGCTGCGAATTTGCCAACGACCTGGCCCAAGCGGGTGTACACGTTCATGTGAGCGATCTGGCACTGCGCCCTTTGGCGGCCTTGCTGCCCGAAGCCGCCAGCCAGCAGTTGGAAACCGCCCTCGCAGGCCTTGGCATAGCCTGGCACTTTGGCACCTCTGTGGCCAAGGTGGAGCATGGCGAAGGCAAGCGCTTGTCTGTCACTTTGTCAGACGGTCGCAACCTCGTGGCCGATAGCGTGCTCAGCGCCATCGGGCTCCGGGCGGACACTGAACTCGCCCTGTCCGCGGGCTTGGTGTGTGAACGGGGTGTTGTGGTCAACGCGCTGCTGGAGACTTCGGCACCGGGCGTGTATGCCTTGGGAGATTGTGTGCAGTACGAGAGCGCAGGACAGCGCACCCTGCCCTATGTGATGCCGGTGATGACGGCTGCACGCGCCTTGGCGGCTACGCTGGCGGGCACACCCACTGAGGTGGTATTTCCGCTGATGCCTGTCAGTGTCAAAACACCCGCTTTACCCTTGGTGGTTGCCGCAGCACACCCTGCAATAGCGGGTGACTGGGAGGCCGAAGGTGGAGAAGGTGCCTGGCGCTTTGTAGACAAAGCGGGCGTACAACGCGGCTTTGTGCTTGCCGGAAAGAGCACCGCGCGCCGCATGGAAATGTCCAAACTCACCACGCAGTAATTGGACATAAACCCATACCCCATTCGCATAAAGTTGACCTCCTTACAGGTAAGCCTTTAGTAAGCGAGGTCTACAATGCAAAGCCCATTAACGTGCTGCGGGTCACGCGCCTTTGCTAGAGCCCCAGCCGCAGAGGAAGCCGAATGACAGATCTGATCCAGCCGCTTACGCCACGTCCCCCTGTTTCAAATTCCGCTGAGAAAAAAGCCCAGTTGCGTCAAGCAGCGCTGGAGTACCACGAGTTCCCGACCCCGGGCAAAGTGGCAATTGCAGCGACCAAACAGCTGATCAACCAACACGATCTGGCGCTGGCGTATTCGCCCGGCGTGGCTGCTCCGTGCGAAGAAATCGTCAAAGATCCCAACAACGCTTTCAAATACACCAGCCGGGGTAACCTGGTTGCAGTGATCACCAACGGAACCGCAGTGCTGGGCCTGGGTGACATCGGCCCCTTGGCCTCCAAGCCGGTCATGGAAGGCAAAGGCGTCTTGTTCAAGAAGTTCGCCGGCATCGATGTGTTCGACATCGAAATCGATGAAAAGAACGACCTCGACAAGCTGGTTGACATCATCGCCTCGCTGGAGCCCACCTTTGGTGGCATCAACCTTGAAGACATCAAGGCGCCTGACTGCTTCTACGTGGAGCGCAAGTTGCGTGAGCGGATGAAGATCCCGGTGTTCCACGATGACCAGCATGGCACTGCCATTTGCGTGGGCGCCGCCATTTTGAACGGCCTGAAAGTCGCAGGTAAAGACCCCAAATCGGTCAAGCTGGTGACGTCCGGCGCGGGTGCCGCTGCATTGGCCTGCCTTGGCTTGTTGGTGAAGCTGGGTATTCCACGCGAAAACATTTTCGTGACCGACCTGGCAGGCGTGGTTTATGAGGGCCGTACGGAGCTGATGGACGAAGACAAGATCCAGTTCGCCCAAAAAACCGACGCACGCACCTTGCGTGAAGTCATTGCCGGTGCCGACATTTTCTTGGGCTTGTCCGCGGGCGGCGTGCTGAAGGCGGACATGGTGAAATCGATGGCGGCGCGCCCTCTGATTTTCGCTCTGGCCAACCCCACTCCGGAAATCCTGCCTGAAGAAGTCAAAGCGGTACGCGACGACGCCATCATGGCCACCGGACGCACCGACTACCCCAACCAGGTCAACAACGTCCTGTGTTTCCCCTACATCTTCCGCGGCGCGTTGGATGCAGGTGCTTCCACGATCACCCTGGAGATGGAAATCGCTGCGGTACACGCCATTGCAGAGCTTGCCCAAGCGGAGCAAAGCGAAGTGGTGGCTGCCGCCTATGTGGGCGAGCAACTGGCGTTCGGACCAGAGTATTTGATTCCCAAGCCGTTTGACCCGCGCTTGATGATGAAGATTGCTCCCGCAGTTGCCCAAGCCGCAGCGGACAGCGGCGTGGCCTTGCGCCCGATCCAAGACATGGATGCCTACCGCGACAAGTTGCAAAGCTTTGTCTACGCATCCGGCACCACCATGAAGCCGATATTCAATGCCGCCAAAAAGGCACTGAAGAAGCGCGTGGCCTACGCGGAAGGCGAAGACGAGCGCGTGCTGCGCGCTGCGCAAATCGTGGTGGACGAGCGTTTGGCGCTCCCGACCCTGATTGGTCGCCCTGCAGTGATTGCTGAGCGTATTGAAAAATTCGGGCTCCGCTTGAAAGAGAACGTGGACTACAACGTAGTCAACGTGGAGCAGGACCACCGCTACCGCGACTTCTGGCAGACCTACCACCAGATGACCGAGCGCAAGGGCGTGACGGTGCAGATGGCCAAGATCGAAATGCGCCGCCGCCTGACCCTGATCGGCTCGATGTTGCTCCACAAGGGTGATGTCGATGGCTTGATCTGTGGCACATGGGGCACCACCGCAACCCACTTGCAGTACATCGACCAGGTGATCGGTAAACGCCAGGGCGGCAGCCCCAGCACCCCCCAGGATGTCCAGATTTACGCGTGCATGAACGGCCTGATGCTGCCTAACCGCCAAGTGTTTTTGGTCGATACGCATGTGAATTACGACCCCAGCGCAGAGGAGCTTTGCGAAATCACAGTCATGGCTGCGGAAGAAATGATGCGTTTCGGCTTCAAGCCCAAGGCGGCGTTGCTGAGCCACTCCAACTTCGGCAGCAGCAACGAGCCCAGCGCGATCAAGATGCGCCGCACCTTGGAGCTATTGCGCGAACAGGCGCCGTGGCTGGAAGTCGACGGGGAAATGCACGGCGATGTCGCGCTGGACAGCGCCGCCCGCAAAGCCCTGATGCCCAACAGCACCTTGCATGGCGATGCAAACCTCTTGGTTCTGCCCAACATCGATGCTGCCAATATTGCCTACAACCTGCTCAAAACAGCGGCTGGCGGCAACATTGCTATCGGGCCAGTGTTGTTGGGCGCAGCCAAACCGGTGCACGTGTTGACTGCCAGCACCACGGTCCGCCGCATTGTGAATATGACAGCGTTGACAGTGGCTGACGCCAACGCAACGCGCTAAAAAATGAGGGGGCGCACCCCTCAAAATCTGTAAATCTTGTGTAAGGGCTTGCTTATTTATTGAGCAAGCCCTTGCTTTTTTGTGCTGTTTCCGCGACACTAGTGGCTTAGTTTTTCGGGTTAACCCGCAGTAGTCGCAAAGGATTCTGGGTGCACAAGGGAGTTATCAAGTTAGTACTCACTGGCTTGTTTTTATCGGTAGCGCTGACCTCTGGGCATGTAATTGCCAAAGAGACACCGGGCTTCGCAACAGACAGCGTCGTCTCACTCAACAGCCTGCCGCCCCAAGCGCGCACGACCTACCAACTGGTACTGCAAGGGGGCCCATTTCCCTACGACAAAGACGGCAGTGTTTTCGGTAACCGGGAGCGATTACTCCCCCTGCAAACACGTGGTTTCTACCGTGAATACACCGTTAAAACCCCTGGCGCCTCTAACCGAGGTGCTCGAAGAATTGTGTGTGGTGGGCGCCAGATCACGGCGCCACAAGCTTGTTACTACACGGCCGATCACTATGCGAGCTTTCGCAAGATCGTGCCCTGAATCGAATTTTGTACTTTGAGAAAGAGAATCGGGGATGGATATGCCACTTCGAACTGTTAGAACGAATATCGTTCAGTCGATTCGCGCTTTTCGCGTGTCGGACTTACAAGAAGCCGCTCAGGGTCTGGGCCACCACTTTTTGTACGCCAATTTGGCGGACGCGCAAACCAAACAAGATGTTTTGGACATGATCGGACAGCAATTCATGCTGCCTACAACTGTCAGCAAGAACTTTGATGCGCTGTACGACAACCTGACGGATCCCGTCCACAAATCAGGCCCACAGCCCGGTTTTGTGGCTGTGCTGGAGCACATTCCGGCCAACGTGAAATTCGACAAGGAAGCTCGCGAGCAATTGCTCGACATCTTCCGTGACACTGCAGATTACTGGGGAGACCGGAAAATTCCATTCCGATGCTTCTATTCTTTTCTGTAGCCCGTTCTGCACAAACCAGCCAAGCAGAACGGGCGAACGAGGCAAGCAGCGATGCAGTGGCCGAATTGGCCATCGCAGAGCCCGTAACCGAGAGTGGTGAAAAAATGCCCACTGACAAGTTATTGGACGTATCGCCTTTGGCGCTGCGCATGAGCAGCCCTTTCAATGCCGGTTATTGGCTGGCAGCAGCTTAAAGACCACGCATTGAGCGATAAAAAAGGCCTGTCGATGCCAGGCCTTTTTTTCGCCCCTGAGTTTTCTGTTCAGGGGTTTCAGACAAAAGTCTGATCAGGTTTTGATAGCCTGAACCAACGCGACGTACTCCTCCACAGGCACCTCTTGCGCGCGGCGCTGGACATCAAACTGCCCAGTAAAGCCTTTTTGCTCCAACCATGCGCCCAAGGTGTGGCGCAGCAGTTTGCGGCGCTGGCTGAAGGCCACTTGCACCATTTCTGAAAAGAGAGCGATATCAAGCACCGGCGGCTGCGCCAAGGGCACCATCCGCACGACCGCGCTATTGACGCGCGGAGGCGGGTCAAAGCACTCGGGCGGAACAAACAAGACATCTTCCATGGCGTAGCGCCACTGCAGCATCACGCTCAAGCGACTGAAATCGGAGCTATCGGGTGC
>JAIXVK010000354.1 GCA_027483085.1 Comamonadaceae bacterium
ACGCCACGGCTTGGTTGGCGCCCTTGCCCCCGGGTGAGTAGCGCAGCGCATGGGCCATGACGGTTTCACCGGCCACAGGTGCGTCGCTCACATCGATACACATGTCCATGTTCAGGCTCCCCAGGCAGACGACGATCGGGGGCTCACTTTGCATATCAACCTGCATTACGCTCCCTTCTGCGGGGTGCGCGGCGCCGGCCCGGACGATGCTCGCACCACCAGGGTTGGCTGCAACAAAACTTGCCGCGATTGCTCTCGCTTGCTTTGGATGCGCTCGAGCAGCATGTCCACCGCCATGACACCCATGCGGTGCTTGGGTTGCACGACGGTGGTAAGGGCGGGGCTGGTGAAATGGGCCAACTCGATATCGTCGAAGCCGACCAGCGACATGTCTTGCGGAACACGGACGCCAGCTTCATGCGCGGCACTCAGGGCACCAATGCCCATCAGGTCGTTACACACAAACACAGCGGTCGGCTTAAGTGTGGACTGGAGCACCTGTTTCATGGTGTCACAGCCGCCCTGGCTGGTGAAGTCGCTGTGCCAGACCAGCTGATCGGCGTCTGCTGCAGCGCCGGCTTTGGCAAGCGCATTGCGCCAGCCTTGAATACGCTGTGCGCTGGAGTTCAGGTCCTCAGGACCCGCAATACACGCGATCCGCGTATGCCCTAGGGCCAGCAGGTGTTCGGTGGCCAGCATGGCGCCTTGCATGTGCGCAGTTTCGACCAGGTCGCATTGCACATGGCTGATTTCACGGTCGAGCAGCACGGCCGGGATCGTCAGCCCTTGTACCAAGGCCAGCAATTCGCTGTCGTTGCCGGTGGAAATGATGATGAGCCCGTCGATCCGCTTCTCGCTCAGCACTTGCAGATACACGCTTTGGCGGTGTGGCTCGTCATCGGTGTTGCACAGAATCAGGGTGTAGCCTGCGCCAAAACAATGGTCCTCCACACTGCGCACAATTTCTGCAAAGTAGGGGTTGGTGCAGTTGGGAATCAACATGCCCAGTGTTTTGGTGGAGTTGCTTTTCAGGCTGCGTGCCACGGCGCTGGGCACATAGCCCAAATTGCGGATGGCTTCTTCCACCTGCTTGCGTGCGGACTCGCTGACAAAGCGGGTGCCATTCACCACATGCGAAACGGTGCTGATGGACACGTTGGCCCTGCGGGCCACGTCTTTGATGGACGACATGGTGGTGGGCTTGCTCTAGTGGCTGGAGGAACGGCGCTGACGTAGCGTGTCAATAATAACGGCCACCACAATGACGCAGCCTGTCACGATGCGCTTGCTGGGGTCGCTGACCCCCACCTGCGCCAGACCGGCTTCCAGCACCGCAATGATGAGTACGCCAAACAAGGTGCTGATCACCGAGCCACGCCCGCCCATCAGGCTGGTGCCGCCGATCACCACCGACGCAATTACTTGCAGCTCAATGCCCGAGCCGGCGTTCGGGTCCGCCGCCTCCAGGCGAGCGGCTTGCATCAGCCCGGCCAAGCCGGCCAACACACCAGTCATGGCAAACACGGCCACCCGGATCGGGCTGGGGTTAATGCCTGCCAAGCGCATGGCCTCTTCATTCGTGCCAATACCGACCACATAGCGGCCAAACACGGTGCGCGACAACACCACTTGCGCCACGATGACCAGTGCAATCGCAATAAAAAACGCGGCAGAGACACCGACTACCCAGGGCTTTGCCAGCTCGGAGATGGCGCCGCCCACATACTGGGTGCGAGAGTCCGTCATCACATAGGCGCCGCCGCGTACGGCTTCGAGCATGCCCAAGGAAACGATAAAAGACGGCAAGCGCCACGCCACCGAGATCAGCCCGGTGACCGCGCCGCAGGTCAGCCCCACCAGCAAGCCCAATGCAGACGCAGGCAAGGGGCCCCAGTGCCACACCAGAATGGCGTTGGCGGTGGCCGCTGCGGACAGCGCCAGCACCGAGCCCACAGACAAATCGATGCCGGCAATGATCAACACAAACGTCATGCCGATGGACATTACCAACAGGGCCGGAATCTCGTTGGCAATCGCCACAAAGGTGGCCTTGCTCCAGAAATAGTCACTCAGGGTGGAGAACAAAATCACCATGCCGATCAGCACGGCACACAGGCCCAGGTAGGTGCCCATGGCGCTGCGCGAAGTCGCGGTGTTTGGAGGAGTGGAGGCGGTTGTCATATCGTGAAGGGGTAGGGGGTGATGGGTTGGCGCTCGTTAGGCGCAGACGGCGGCTTCTGGGGTGTCTGCGCCGGTCTCGCTGAAGGCAGCATCGAGCAGCGATTTTTCGCTCCATTGGCCGCGCTCCAGCACGGTGACCAAGCGCCCATGGCTCATGACGCCGATGCGGTCGCACATCTGCATCAGCTCCCGCAAATCGCTGGAGACCATCAGTACCGCTTTTTGGACCTGGGTCATGGCTTCGATTTCTGCGTAAATGTCTGCGCGTGCGCCCACATCCACGCCGCGGGTGGGTTCGTCCAGCAAAAGCACTTCGCAGTTCTTGTGCAGCCAGCGCGCAAAAATGACTTTTTGCTGGTTGCCGCCGCTCAAGGTGCCCACCGCTTGGTCCACCGAATGGCTGCGCACCCGCAGGCGCTTCACCATGTCCGAGGCCAGGGTGCGCTCCTTCCACAGGTGCAGCCACCCCCGGCGAGACACGGTGTTCAATGCCCCTAGCGAGGTATTGACCGCGATTGACTGTGTGAGCAACAGGCCCTGTGATTTGCGGTCTTCCGTCACCAAGCCAATGCCGGCCGCAATGGCCGCCTGCGGCGAGCGCCAGCCGGGCGCCCGCACATGGAGGGCCGGCCGATGGGCATTGTCAGCCAAGGTGATGTCACCCGTGTCCGCGCGGTCTGCTCCAAAGAGCAGACGCACCAGCTCAGTCCGGCCACTGCCCACCAAACCGGCCAGGCCAAACACCTCGCCAGCATGCAGATCCAGGCTGACCGACTTCACGGCCGTGCCGCGCCCCAGTCCTTGAGCCTTGAGCAAACACGGCCCTTGGGGGCGCCGTGGCTTTTGCATGTCCTGCTCCACAGCCCGCCCCACCATGAGGGCGATGATGTCGTCTTCGGTTACCTCGTGCATGGGGCAGGTTTTGACCAGCACCCCATCGCGCAATACCGCCAGGGTGTCGGCAATTTTGCGCAACTCCTCCAGACGGTGCGATACATAAATAATCGCGACACCCTGCGCCTTGAGGCGTTCAATTTGGGCAAATAAATGTTGTGTTTCCCGCGGCGTCAGCATGGCCGTGGGTTCATCCAGAATCAGAATCTTGGTGCCGTCCTGGAGGTTGCGTGCAATCTCCACCATTTGTTGCTGGCCGATACCCAGCTCGGAGACCAGGCAGTCGGGCGCAATGCCCTGAATACCAATTTTTGCCAGCTGCTGGCTGGCCGCTTGGTGCAGTGCTTTGCGGTCAATCCAGTGGGCGCACCAGCGCCCGCGGTTCGGCAAGGCGTCGATCAACAGGTTTTCTGCCACTGTCAGCGTGGAGACCAGACTCAGCTCCTGCATTACCATGCGCACGCCTGCGGCTTCGGCCTCACGGCGATTTTTGGGTGCGAAGCGGTGGCCGGCCAAGTGCATCGTGCCCTCAGTGGCATCGACGAGACCCGCCACGATTTTGGACATGGTGCTTTTGCCCGCACCGTTTTCTCCGGTCAGCGCCAACACTTCGCCTGGACGCAAGCTCAGGCTCACCCCGCTGAGCACATTGCTCGCATAGCGCTTGGTGATGCCCTCCACCGTGAAGATGGGAGCGCCTTGTAGTCCGGGGGCTGTCATGGCTGTGCCTTGCTGAAATGGGGGTACTTAAAGTGCGACGATGGATCCCCGATCGGCCAGCGCCTTGGCGCGTGCCGATCGGGGAGTGCCCTCAAAGGGCTGCCAATTTACTTGCTGGCTTTGGTGACCAGCACCACATCGGTCTGGATGGCCGCAGGCATGTCGGCTTGCTTTTTCTTCTCGGCCAGTGCCTTCAGTGCAATTTCGATACCGAATACCGCTTGCTTCGCACCAAACTGGTCGGCAGTCGCCAGCATGCGGCCATCGGCCAACATGGGCTTCACCGCGCCAATGTTGTCGTAGCCCACAACCTTGACCTGGCCTTCTTTGCCAGCGGCCTTGACGGCAGCCACAGCGCCCAAGGCCATGTTGTCGTTGCCGACCAACAGGCCCTTCAAGTCGGGATGCTCACGCAGCATGCCGGACGCCACGGTGTTGCCCTTGTCGATTTCCCAGTTGCCAGACTGCACGCCCACCACGGTGGCGCCCACAGCCTTCATGGCGTCCTGGTAGCCCAGGGTGCGCTGCTGGGCATTGAAAGTGGTGGATACACCTTCAATGATGCCAACCTTATCACCCGCCTTCAGGCCCTTGCCCAGGAAGTCGCCCACCAGCTTGGCGCCGGCACGGTTGTCAGGACCTGCGAAGGGAATCTGGATGCCCTTTTCTTTTTGGGCAGCGGCGTCGAGCTGGTTGTCGATGTTGACGACCAAGATGCCCGCATCGATAGCCGTCTTGAGCACGGGCACCAGGGCCTTGGAATCAGCGGGCGCAATCACAATCGCGTCCACCTTCTGGGCCATCATTTGTTCGATCATGCGGATTTGGGCCGCAGTGTCGGTTTCGTTTTTGATGCCGTTGGACACCAGGCTGTACTTGGCCGCGTTGGTCTTGGCATGGGCCTTGGCGCCGTCTTCCATGGTGCGGAAAAATTCATTGGCCAGCGACTTCATCACCAAGGCGACCTTGGGTTTGTCGGCGGCCAGGGCCGGGGTTGCAAAAAAACCAGCCATCAGGCTCAAAGCCAGGGTGGTTTGTACGGTACGGCGATTCAATTTCATGGTCTATCTCCTCTGAGTTGTTAACTTTTCATGCGTAGCAGAAAGGAACGCTGGAGGTCCCATGGCCTCGCCAAAGTACGTTTCTGCTCCTAAATGCTAACGTAGCAAACGTTTGCGCAAACGTTTTTCTCATTGGGAGAAACCCTAGATGCTTGCAAAGCGCATCTCGCCCGAAAAGGCAAACCGCTCATCGACTGAACCGCCGCTCCCCCTCAAAACCCCAGATGTAACAACGTCATAAAACCTTCACAAACTAGTCATTCAATCGGGTTTGCCCACCCCGTCCGGGGTGTTTGTTTCCCAGAGGTTGTCATGCGCGTGTCCACCCGGCTGTTTGTGTTGGTTGCCAGTCTGGCGGCTTTGTTATTGGTGATTGGTGGCTTTGGTGTCTACGGTGCA
>JAIXVK010000374.1 GCA_027483085.1 Comamonadaceae bacterium
CCAATTGTTGGCCGAACCTGAGTGGACCGCTGTGCCCAAGTATGTGCTGGGGGGCGGCAGCAACATTGTGCTGACCGGCGATGTCAAACCCCTTGTGCTGAAAGTCGAGGTCCGCGGGCTCAAGGTCGTGGGCGCAACGGCCAAGTCAGTCATTGTGGAAGCCGGCGCTGGCGAAAACTGGCACGACTTCGTCACCTGGACGCTGGACCAGAAACTGCCGGGCATGGAAAACATGGCCTTGATCCCCGGCACCGTGGGCGCCTCGCCGGTGCAAAACGTGGGCGCTTATGGCGTGGAGCTGCAAGACCGCTTTGACTCGCTGGACGCCATCGACTTGCTGACCGGCCAGGTTTTCACACTGAACGCCGCGCAATGCGCATTTGGCTACCGCGACTCGGTGTTCAAACACGCCAGCAGCGGCGAGGCCGACATGCACCTCCCCTTGTGCCTGAAAGACCGCGCCTTGATTGTGCGGGTGCGCTTTGCGGTGCCCAAGGCCTGGAAGCCGGTGCTGGGCTATGCCGATATCGAGCGCAAGATGGTCGAACATGGCGTAACCGAGCCTACCGCCCGCCAGATCTACGACTGGGTGTGCGAGGTGCGCCGCGCCAAGCTGCCGGACCCTGCCGTCATCGGCAACGCCGGCAGTTTCTTCAAAAACCCCACGGTCACCGCCGAGCAGTGTGAAGACATCATTGCCCGCGACCCCAAGGTCGTGCACTACCGGCTCGACAACGGCTCGGTCAAGCTGGCCGCCGGCTGGCTGATCGACTCGTGCGGCTGGAAAGGCAAGTCGGTAGGCCAGGCCGGTGTGTATGAAAAGCAAGCCCTAGTGCTGGTGAACCGCGGCGCCGGGGTAGACGGCAACGGCGCCACCGGTGGTGAAGTCATGACCCTGGCCAAAGCCATTCAGACCAGTGTGTACGAGCGTTTCGGCATCCTGCTGGAGCCGGAGCCGGTGGTGATCTAAACCCCTGTCTTGCAGTCAGGAGCGCTTAGGGGCTACCCTGTCTGCATGAAAAACATATTTGTTCTTGGTGGCACCGGCTTTGTCGGGCGCCACGTGGTCCAGAAACTGGTCAAACAGGGCTACACCGTCACGGTGGCCACACGGCGTGCCGCCAACGCGCGCGAGCTGCAAACCCTGCCCACGGTGACGTTGGCAGAGCTCAATGTGCACAACCCGGCAGCCCTGCAGCAGGCGCTGTCCGGGCACGATGCAGTGGTGAACTTGGTAGCCATCTTGCATGGCACCGAGGCCTCTTTCCAAAAGGTGCATGTGGACTTGCCCGCCAACTTGGCCCGTGCCGCAGTGGCGGCTGGTGTGCCGCGCGTAGTGCACATCAGCGCGCTGGGCGCCAACCCGCAGCAGCCGGATGCTGCGCCATCGCGCTACCTGCGCAGCAAGTCGCGGGGCGAGTTGGCCCTGAGCCACCCAGCCTTGGCCGTGTCGGTGCTGCGGCCCAGTGTCATCTTCGGGGCGGAAGACAAGTTTTTGAACATGTTTGCCAAGCTCCAGCAAGTGTTCCCTTTTATGCCGCTGGCGGGCGCCCATGCACGCTTTCAGCCGGTGTGGGTGGAAGACGTCGCCACTGCCGTGGTGCGGCTGGTACAGGCCCGCGCAGCTGTAGGGGCGACCGGCGTGTGGGAGGCCTGTGGCCCTCAGGTCTACACCCTGGGCGCGCTGGTGCAGGGCGCTGGCGTGTGGGCCGGCATTGCGGAAGGGCGTGGCCGCCCGGTGATTCCGCTGCCCGAATGGGCGGGGCGCCTGCAAGCCGCCATGATGCAGCTCGCCCCCGGCGAGCCACTCATGAGCGGCGACAACCTCGATTCAATGAAGTTGGACAACGTGGCCAGCGGCCTGGAGGCAGGTTTGTCCGATCTGGGTATTCAAGCCGCTGCGCTCGAGCCCATTGCCATGGACTACCTGCAGCGCGGCCTGCCGGGCCACGGCTTGCTAGGCCTGCGCCGCAGGGTCTGAGGCGGCTGGCAGGGCCGCCGGGGCCGCAGCGAGGCATTTTTGCATCGCTGCTTGCAGTTGGCCGATTTGCACCGGCTTGGTCACAAAGTCGTTCACGCCGGCAGCCATGGCTTGCTCTTTGGCGTCGTTCATCACGTCTGCGGTTAGCACGATGATGGGCACCTGCCCCATCGGGCCCGGCATAGCGCGGATGATGCGGGTGGCGGTTAGCCCGTCCATCACGGGCATGTGCACATCCATCAGCACCAAGTCAAAGACCTCGCGCTGCGCGGCGTCCACGGCAATCTGGCCGTTTTCGCAAAAGGTGGCCTTGCAGCCCATTTTGTCGAGCAGGATGCCCACAAACTTGCGGTTCACCGGGTGGTCTTCGGCCACCAGCACCCGTAGCGCTTCTAGCGGCACAGCATTGCCTGACTCAGTTGCCGAAGCGCCGGTGGCCGGCGCAAGGGTAGCTGTGGTGGAAGGCAACGGCTTGAAAAGCGTCTGAATGGCTACTGACATGCCTGCGTTGGGCGGGGCAGGGCAGGTGGTGAATGGCAGGTGCAAGGTAAACACCGAGCCTTTGCCCGGGGTGCTCTCTACCTCAATGGCGCCGCCCATCATGCGGGCCAGCGTCTGCGAAATCTCCAGACCCAGGCCCGTGCCCCCGAACTTGCGGGCCAGCCCGCCGTCCACCTGGTAAAAGCGCTGAAACAGGCGAGACAGCACATGGTCGTCCATGCCGATGCCGGTGTCCTCCACCAGAAAGGCCAAGCCCGTGTTGCCGTCGGTGCGCGGGCGGGGCACGATGGTCAGCGTCACACCGCCATGCTCGGTGAACTTGAGTGCGTTGCTGACCAGGTTGAACAAAATCTGCTTCAGGCGGGTGGCGTCGGCCAGCACCCAAGGGGGCAGGTCTGCTTGCACCACGATAGAGAACTTCAGTTGCTTTTCTACCGCCAGCGGGTTCATGAGCGCATTCACCTCGCTCAACAGTGCGGCAAGGTGCACAGGCTCGGGGTTCACCGTCATCTTGCCGGCTTCCAGCGCGGAGACATCCAAAATATCGTTCAGCAGCGTCAGCAAGTGGTTGGCTGACCCCTTGGCCGTCTTGATGTAGTCCACCTGCACCGGGGTGAGCGGGGTGCTTTCCAGCAAACTCATCATGCCCAGCATCCCATTAAAGGGGGTGCGCAGCTCGTGGCTCATGTTGGCCAGGAACTGGCTCTTGCCGCGGTTGGCGGCTTCCGCGCGGAAATGGGCTTCACGCAGCTCGTGGGTCAGGTCTTCCAGAGCTTGGCGCTCTTGTTCCTGGCGGCGTTGGCGCAAGGCCAGCGCGCCTGCGGCCACCAGCAAAAACAGCAGCTGGGCCAACGTGAGTCGGATGATCTCGTCGTTTTGCTGCAGCATCGTCTTGTCCTGGCTCTCCAGCAAAGCAGCCACTTCAGAGTTGGCCGCAAGGCTCAAAGCCTGCACATTCACCCCGATGGTGTTGAACGCCACCAGCAGGGTTGCCAGGTCTTTTTTGTTCAGCGGGTTGGCTGCCATCACTTGGTCCGCCTGAGCAATCAGGTCGTCCAGGTGTGGCATGGCGGCCTGGTATTCGGCCCGGTGTGTGATCAGCTCGGTCGTCGGGTTTTCGCGCAGCAGGCTCAGGCGGCTCAAAAACAGGTCGTAGCGCAGGGTCAGGTTGTCAGCATCCGGGGCGCCGGGGCGGATCACGCTGGCCTCTAGCGTCTGGCGGAAGCGCAAAAACTCCCGCTCAAACTGGAACACCAGCGCGGTCACCGAATCTGCCCGTAGGTCGTTGGCCCGCTCAATGGCCCGCTTCTGGGTAATCTGCAGACCGAGCAAAACAGCCATGGCCACCGCCAGCACACCCGTGCCGACAGCAAGCCACAGCAGGTAGCGTTTGTTTTTGCCGGAGCCGTTCAACGGGTGCCCTTAATCCACTGCAATCGACTTCAATTGCCAAGCCGAGCGCTCGTAGTACACGTTGGAGCGCAGCTCTGCCTTGGTATCAAACGGGTAGACGATGAACAGCGGCCCCTTGGTGCGCACCGGGATGGCCTGGTCGTTCATTTGGTGGGCCACGATCACGTCAAACTTGGCGGCGTCGTCAAAAGGAATACTGGTCTGGTAGTCGTTCAGAGCCGCGGCTTTGAGTGTGGTACCGCTGGCCTTGGCCGCCGCCAGCACGTCGCGCAGCAGGGGGCCCTTGAATTTGATCGGGTTTTTGTCCCAAGGCGTTTTTGTGCTGAAGGTTTGCTGGGGCAGCTTTTCCAACATAGCCAGGTCGAAGGCTGCGCCTTCTGCACTGTTTTTGTCAGCCACTTTGCCGGTGATGGTCAAGATCACCTTGCCCTTGGCGGGCTCCAAGGCGTGAGCAGCCGGCAGGGCTGCCATCCATACCAAAGCTGCGGCAATGAGGGGGCGTCTGGCAATAGTCATCCTGAAACTCCTTGTATGAATGGGTGGACGAAGTGTAATCCACTAGTTGTATGTTTTTCAATCAAATCGGCAACTTTGTTGTATTTGCAACTTGTGGTGCATCCGTTTGTGATTAATGCAAGCAGGGTTTTAGGTTTTGAAGGTGTAAAAAAAGCCCGCCAAGCTTTCACTTGGCGGGCTTTTTTTATGTTGAGCCGGTTTAGTTGCCCAGCTTCAAGAAGTCATCCCCCTTGCCCAGCTCGAGCAAACCGGCGTTGCTGTAGATGCCCAGCTTGGCGCGGGTGTCGGTGATGTCCAGGTTGCGCATGGTGAGTTGGCCGATGCGGTCCAGCGGGCTGAAAGGCGCGTCTTCCACCTTTTCCATGCTCAGGCGCTCGGGCGCGTAGGTCAGGTTGGGGGATTCGGTGTTCAGCAGGCTGTAGTCGTTGCCGCGGCGCAGCTCCATCGTCACGGTGCCGGTCACGGCCTTGGCGACCCAGCGCTGGGCGGTTTCGCGCAGCATGATGGCCTGGCTGTCGAACCAGCGGCCTTGGTACAGCAGGCGGCCCAGCTTGCGGCCGTTTTCGCGGTACTGCTCGATGGTGTCTTCGTTGTGGATGCCGGTGACCAAACGCTCGTACGCAATGAACAGCAGCGCCAGGCCGGGGGCTTCGTAGATGCCGCGGCTCTTGGCTTCGATGATTCGGTTCTCGATCTGGTCGCTCATGCCCAGGCCGTGGCGGCCGCCGATTTCGTTGGCCTTGAGGATCAGGCTCACCAGGTCGTCAAAGCGCTGGCCGTTCAGGGCGACGGGGCGGCCTTCTTCAAAGGTCACGCTCACTTCTTCGGCCTTAATGACGCAGTCTTCGCGCCAGAAGGGCACGCCCATGATGGGGTTCACGATTTTGATGCCGGAGTTCAAAAACTCCAGGTCTTTGGCTTCGTGCGTGGCACCCAGCATGTTGCTATCGGTGGAGTAGGCCTTTTCGGCGCTCATCTTGTAGCCAAAGCCGTTGGCGGTAATGAAGGCGCTCATCTCGGAGCGGCCGCCCAGTTCGTCAATGAACTGCTGGTCAAGCCAAGGCTTGTAGATTTTGAGGGACGGGTTGGTCAGCAGGCCGTAGCGGTAACAGCGCTCGATGTCGTCGCCCTTGAAGGTGGAGCCGTCGCCCCAGATGTTCACATCGTCCTGCTTCATGGCGGTCACCAGCATGGTGCCGGTCACGGCGCGGCCCAGGGGCGTGGTGTTGAAGTAGGTTTGGCCGGCGGTCGTGATGTGGA
>JAIXVK010000662.1 GCA_027483085.1 Comamonadaceae bacterium
CCTTACCAGGTTGAAATCTTCGGTGGCACTCAGCAGTTCACCCGCGCGACCGTGATCACCGATCAATGTGACAACAATTGCTCCTTCGTGAGCGGCCATGTAGCGTGCGGATTCTTTTTTTGCAGCCTGATGCTGATTCAGGCGCGTCGCCGCACATGGTGGCTGATAGCGGGAACCAGCGCTGGCCTGGCCATTGGGTTTTCGCGGATGTCAGCGGTTGCCCACTGGTTCAGTGATGTTTTGTGGGCCGGCCCCATCACCCTGATGACCAGCTGGCTGGTCTGGAAAATCTTGTCCAGACTTTACACGCCGTCCGGTGACGAGACCAAGCCGGTGGCCACATCCGGATAACGCAATTTCAGACCTAACTCCGCTTTCATGCGGTTGTTGTTGATGCGGCGGGATTCACTCATGAAAGTCAGCAGCATCACAGGTAGCTGCTCCACCGCGGTGCCACGGGGCACCCTTGGTGGCCTGGGCAGCCCGTACAGGTCAGCCGCGAGGTCAAAGTAGTCTCCCATTTTCAAGCGGGTGTCATCGCAGACGTTATAGACCCGCTGGGGTGCACCTTTCCAAAGAGCACGCCAGCAAGCTGCTGCCAGATCCTCTGCGTGTATGTGGTTGGTGTACACATCATCGTCAGCCTGCAAGACCGGGGTGCCTTTTTGGAGGCGCGTTTTCGGCGTACCACCGGCCCGATCCGGCGCATAAATGCCGGGAATTCTGAGGACAGAAACCGGCGTACCCGTGGCCTTACCCCACGTGCGAATCGCCGCTTCCGCATGAACCCTGCGTTGCGCCCTGGGAGTTTGGGGCGCAAGAACGCGCTCTTCTGTCACCCATTGGCCCTGGCAATCGCCATAGACGCCGGTGGTGGACCCGTAAACCAAGGCGCGTGGCGAGCTACGCCGGCGCAGGACCTGGGTAGCCTGCAGGATACGCGGGTCCAACCAGCCCTCCGTGGGCGGGGGCGCCAGGTAGAGCACACGATCTGCCAAGCCCGCCAAACGGTGCAAGGTCACGGGCCGGTCAAGGTTGCCCAGTAAGGGCCTCACCCCCGCTTGCCGGAGCGCCGGGACGCGATCAGGACTGGAGGTGAGCGCCATCCACTGAACGCGCGCGCCCATGGCGCGTACGACCCGCATCCCCACATCACCACACCCGATGATCAGAACACGCGGACGACGGAAGCGCGCGGGGCGCGCGCCAAGTGGGGATTGGTTTGAGGGCAAAATCGAGGGCTTTCTACACAGCAGCTAGCTAGGATACCCAAGATGAGCGAGACCCTCTCCGCCGCGGCCCCTTTTTCCATCACAGTGCAGCCCAGTGGCCGTCAATTCAGCGCGCAAAGTGATGAAACCTTGCTGGCCGCGGGTATCCGCCAAGGCGTGGGCTTGCCATATGGCTGCAAAGACGGCGCGTGCGGCTCCTGCAAGTGCAAGATACTGTCCGGTAGCGTGGTGCATGGCGCTCACCAAACAAAAGCCCTGAGCCCCGAAGAGGAGTCCCAAGGCTTGGTGCTGACCTGCTGTGCCACCGCGACCTCTGACGTGGTGCTGGAGTCGCGCCAGGTCTCCGCAGAAGGCGCACTGCCGATCAAAAAAATGCCCACCCGGGTGACCTCCCTGCAGAAGGTGTCTGCTGATGTGATGCTGATCCAGCTACAGCTCCCGGCCAACGACTCTTTTCAATACAAAGCGGGCCAATACATTGAATTCTTGCTGCGCGATGGCGCGCGCCGCAGCTACTCGATGGCGAACGCCCCGCAAGGTAACAGCGTAGAGCTGCACATCCGGCACATGCCGGGCGGAAAATTCACCGACCATGTGTTCGGCAGCATGAAAGAAAAAGAGATCTTGCGTGTGGAGGGCCCCCACGGGTCTTTCTACCTGCGGGAAGAATCTGACAAAGCTATCGTGATGGTTGCCTCAGGCACCGGCTTTGCGCCTATCAAAGCCTTGCTGGAGCAGATGGAGTCGGCGGGCTCGACACGTCCGGTCGCGCTGTACTGGGGCGGACGCCGCCCGGCTGACCTGTATATGGATGGCTGGGTCAAAGAACTCCAAAACCGGATGCCGGCCTTGCGGTACGTTCCAGTCGTATCGGACGCGCTGGACGAGGATCAATGGACCGGCCGCGTGGGCTTTGTGCACCAAGCCGCCCTTGAAGACTTCCAAGACATGCGCGAGTACCAGGTCTATGCATGCGGTGCACCGATCGTCGTGGAGTCAGCCCGGCGCGATTTTGTTGCGCACGCAGGGCTGCCACCTGAAGAGTTTTATGCCGACGCATTCACCTCGGAGGCTGACAAAGCCAATAGCTGATGTCAAAAAAATAGCCCCCGGACTGCCCAGCGTGTGAACACGCTAGGCAATCCGGGGGCCGGTAGACAGCTTACTCGCCGAGGTAGGCGGCGCGTACCTTCGGGTCCGTGAGCATGTCTTTGGCGTCGCCCGTCATCGTGACGATGCCGGACTCCATCACATAGCCACGGTTAGCAATCGACAAAGCACGGCTGGCGTTCTGCTCAACCAGCAATACCGTTACGCCTTGGGCATACACGTCCTTCACCACTTCGAAGATCTTGTCCACCATGATGGGGGACAGCCCCATGGATGGCTCGTCCAGCAGCAACACTTTGGGGCGGCTCATCAAAGCACGACCCATGGCCAGCATCTGCTGCTCGCCACCGGACATGGTGCCGGCCAGCTGGTCTTTGCGTTCACGCAGTCGCGGGAAAATGGTGAACATCTTTTCGATGTCCGCCAAGATACCGGCTTTGTCGCTACGGATGAAGGCACCCATTTGCAGGTTTTCGGTGATGGTCATGCGGGTGAAAACCCCGCGACCTTCCGGCACCATCGCCAAGCCTTGCTTGACCAAGTCCCAAGGGCCTTGGCCTTTGATGCTTTTGCCGAGGTATTCGATGTCACCGGCATTGATGGGCAAGGTGCCGGTAATGGCTTTCATGGTGGTGGTCTTGCCAGCACCGTTAGAGCCGATCAGGGACACCAATTCGCCTTCGTGCACTTCGAAGTCCACGCCCTTGACGGCTTGAATGCCGCCGTAAGCCACTTTCAGGCCTTTAACTTTGAGCAGAGTCTTAGTAGTCATTTGTCAATCCTTAGTGGCCGCTCGTGCCCAGATAGGCCTCAATCACTTTTTCGTTTTTCTGCACATCCGCGGGCGTGCCTTCAGCGATTTGCTTGCCGTAGTCCAACACGGTGACGCGGTCACACAGGCCCATCACCAGCTTCACATCGTGCTCGATCAGCAAAATGGTGCGGTTGTCTTTGCGGATACGGTCAATCAGCTCGCGCAGCATCACTTTTTCGGTGGCGTTCATACCCGCGGCAGGTTCGTCCAGAGCGATCAACTGGGGGTCAGTAGCCAAAGCACGGGCAATTTCGAGACGGCGCTGGTCGCCATAGCTCAGGGTGCGGGCCTTGTAGTCTGCAAACTTGCCGATGCCGACATAGTCCAACAACTCTTGCGCGCGCTTGGCGATGGCAGTCTCTTCGGCTTTGAACGAGCTGGTACGGAACATCGCACCCAACAAGCCAGAGTGGGTGCGGATATGGCGACCCACCATGACGTTCTCAAGCGCTGTCATCTCGGCAAACAGGCGGATATTTTGAAAAGTACGTGCAATGCCGGCTTTCGCGACGGTGTGCACAGCAGTCGGATGGTAGGTTTTGCCTGCCAACTCAAAGTTACCGCTGTCCGGTGTGTACAAGCCGGTCAACACGTTAAAGAAGGTGGTTTTGCCGGCACCGTTCGGCCCGATAAGGCCATAGACCTGACCGCGCTCGATTTTGATGCCCACATCGCTCAAAGCCTGCAAGCCACCGAAGCGCTTGGAGACGCCGGAGACGTTCAATACTGTATCTGTCATAGGTTATCCAATCAGTTGAAGGTTCCTGCCGGTTCACGGCAGGAAGCTCACAAATTTCAGCTCTTGGTGTTCTGCAGGGACTTGCCGTGCTCTGGCGCTGGCCACAAGCCACGGGGGCGCAACAGCATCACGCTGATCATCGCCAAGGCAATCAACAACTGACGAAGAATCGAGGCGTCCAAACGGCCATCGGTCATGGTCTGCAGTGGTCCTGCGACATACCGCAACACTTCAGGCAAGGCAGCCAGCAGGACGGCACCCAGAATCACGCCGGGCAAATAACCCACGCCACCCAGCACCACCATGGCCACGATCATCACCGACTCCATCAGGCTGAACGACTCTGGAGAAATGAAGCCCTGGAACGAGGCAAACATCGCACCGGACACACCACCGAAGGTGGCGCCCATACCGAACGCCAGCAATTTCATGTTGCGGGTGTTGATACCCATCGCTTTGGCGGCGATTTCGTCTTCGCGGATCGCCATCCAGGCACGACCCACGCGGGACAACTCCAAACGGTGCGAGATGATGACACTGACCACCACCAAGGCGAGGAACAGGTAGTAGTACAGCGTGACCGAAGCAATTTCGAAGTCGCCAATCGTCAGCTTCTTGCCGAGATTCAAACCAAAGAAGTGCAATGGATCAATCTGGTTGATACCTTTAGGACCGTTGGTGATGTTGACCGGGTGATCCAAGTTGTTCATGAACACGCGAATGATTTCACCAAAACCCAGAGTCACGATCGCCAGATAGTCACCACGCAAACGCAATGTCGGTGCGCCTAACAGCACACCTAACACCCCTGCGAGTGCAGCACCGAGCGGAATGACCAACCAGAGAGGGGTGTGCATGCCATCGGGGAACATGGCTGCAATGGCAGGGAAAGTCTCGATCAAATGCGGAGACGACATCAGGCCGTACATATAAGCGCCGATAGCGAAGAACGCCACGTAGCCCAAATCCAGCAAACCGGCGTAACCGACCACGATGTTGAGGCCAATCGCCAGCAAGACATACAGCAAAGCCATGTCGGCAATGCGCACCCATGCATTGCCGAAGCCCTGCAAGATGAAAGGCAGAATCATCAAGCCGGCGGCAGCCACCAGCATGGTCAAAAGACGTTTTTGGGGGTTCATGTGCGGGTTCTCCTCAGGCACGGTCCGCAACGCGCTCACCCAGCAGACCGGAGGGACGCAGAGTCAGCACAATGATCAACACAATGAAAGCAAAGATATCGGAGTAGTGGCTGCCCAATACGCCGCCAGTCAGTGCACCGATGTAGCCGGCGCCGATGGCCTCAATCAGACCCAGCAACAGCGCACCGACGACCGCACCAGCCAAGTTGCCGATGCCACCGAACACCGCAGCAGTGAATGCCTTCAAGCCGGGCAGGAAGCCCATGGCGTGTTGGGCGGTACCGTAGTTGGATGCGTACATCACACCGGCAATCGCGGCCAGCACAGCACCAATAATGAAGGTAGCGGAAATCACCACATCAGGCTTCACACCCATCAGGGCGGCTACACGTGGGTTCTCAGCCGTCGCACGCATGGCACGACCCAGCTTGGTGTAGTTGACCAACCACATCAGGACTGCAAGAGACACTGCCGTTACGCCCAAGATCATGACTTGGGTGGGGGTAATCACCGCACCGGCAATACCGATCGGGTCACCGGGCAACAGCGTTGGGTACGACTTGTAGTTAGGCTTCCAGATGATCATGGCCAAAGTCTGCAAGAGAATGGACATGCCGATAGCCGTGATCAGGGGCGCGAGCTTGGGGCTGTTGCGCAGTGGGCGGTAGGCCACTTTTTCAATCACAAAGTTCAAGGCTGCTGCGACAACGCAGGCAATGATCAAAGAGATCAGCAAGATCACAAAGCCGGGGGTTCCGGGCATGGATTCCTGCATCAAACCAATAATGGTCCAGCTGGTCAAGGCGCCAACCATCACCACTTCACCGTGGGCGAAGTTGATCAAGTTGATGATGCCGTACACCATCGTGTAGCCGAGCGCGATGAGCGCATACATGCTACCCAACACCAGACCGTTGATGATCTGCTGTATAAAAATATCCATAAAAAACTCCGTTGTTCTGATATGCGAACGGCCATGGCCGTCAACACTGGTGGCGTTAGACCATCGAAAGCAATAAGCCTGCCACGTCAGGTTCACTGGCGGTGCAGGCCAAAAGCAGTGCCGCGATTCTAGCGAGGTCGGGCGAAGGGGTCTTGGGGGTGCAGGGTGGGTTTACCCTTGAGAACTATGCAGATTCGGCAACTCGTGGCCTATTTCATGCACTATTAGCTTTTCTTCTGATTGCGCGCTTTCAGATCGCGCAACTTCTCAGCAATACGGATCTCCAAACCGCGCTCCACGGGGCGGTAGAACTCGGTTTCCGGCATACCCTCCGGCAAATAACGCTCACCTGCGGCGAAACCACCCTCTTCGTCGTGGGCATAGCGATAGCCCTTGCCGTAATCCAGCTCTTTCATCAGCTTGGTGGGGGCATTGCGCAAATGCAGGGGCACAGGACGTGTCCCGTCTTTTTTGACGAAGGCCTTGGCCTCGTTAAACGCCTTGTAGACCGCATTGCTTTTAGGGGCGACAGCCAAATAAACCACGCACTCGGCCAAGGCCAACTCGCCTTCCGGACTACCCAGGCGCTCATAGACATCTGCCGCATCCAGCGCCATGCGCAAAGCGCGGGGGTCTGCCAGGCCGATATCTTCGGCCGCCATCCGGATAAAACGGCGCGCCAAGTAACGGGGCTCAGCACCGCCGTCCAACATCCGGGTAAACCAATACAAGGCAGCATTGGGGTCAGAACCCCGCACGCTTTTGTGCAACGCCGAAATGGTGTCGTAAAACTGCTCGCCGCCTTTGTCGTAGCGGCGCATACGCTCACCTAGCACCTTCAACAACCAAGCGTCGGTGATGTCGGTCATCTGCTCTTGCCGCGCCGCTACACCCAAGGTCTCCAGGGTATTGAGCAAGCGCCGCGCATCGCCGTCGGCATAGGCAATCAGGCGGTCAATTGCTATGCTTTCAATAGCGGGAAGCGCTTGCTGCATCTGCGCACGCTCCACTATTTCCTTCAAACTATCGGTATCTAGCGGCTGCAATACATAGACCGCGGCACGAGACAAGAGCGCGGAATTCACCTCGAACGAAGGGTTCTCGGTCGTCGCGCCAATGAAGGTGAACAAGCCACTCTCGACATGGGGCAAAAACGCATCCTGCTGGCTCTTGTTGAAGCGGTGCACCTCGTCGACAAAGACAATGGTTCTGCGCTGCTCCAGACCGTCGCGGGCCAG
>JAIXVK010000054.1 GCA_027483085.1 Comamonadaceae bacterium
CAAAAGCCGCCCACACCACCAGTGGAAATGATGAGCCCCAACAGCCCCACCCATGTAATGCCGGCCACCTGGCTGAACCAGGCCGCACCGATGAAGGCCGCCCACAGCAAAGGGCCCGTCGCGATCGACAAGGGCACCAGCAAAGACAACACCCAGGCAAAGCGCTTGCGGTCCACATAAGGCTGCACGGGTGCGGGGGATGACGGGGGGATGGGGAGGTTGGCAGTAGTCATGTCCGCAGTGTCAAAGCGCCAAGCATGGGTTACCACCGATAGCGCCGCCAAAAGGTCGTCTCAAACTGCCAAACATGCCCTATTTGCCCGCGACCAAGGGAAAACACCCGGCCCCGCAGGCCCGCCCCGCTGCCGGTGCCGGTGCCGGTGCCGAGGCATTGGTACACCCGATTTACGCACGCCTGCTGCGCATGCTGCTGCAACAAGCCGCGATTGACAGCGACCGGGTGCTGGCCGCCGCTGCGCTCGACTGGAACCAGCTGCTCACCACCGAACAGCGCTTGCCGCGCGATACGGTGATCCGGCTGGTGCAAGCCGCCATGCAGGCCACCGGCAAGCCCTGGCTAGGCCTGGAGCTGGGCGAGCAGGCGCCAGTGTCGGCTCACGGTCCGCTGGGCTATGCCGCCGTCACCGCGCCGGACCTGCAACACTGCCTGATGGTGTTGGGGCGCTACGGCCCGGTGCGGGAAGACAGCTTCAGCTGGTCCTTCCAGATGCGCCCCGAAGGCGGCACCCTGCAAGTGATTGACCGGCTGGACTGGGGCAGTGCGCGCAGCTTTGTGCTCGACACCATGGCCGCGGCCCTGGTGCGGGTGCTGCATGCCGCAGTGGGCTCTCTGCCTGCAGGCCTGCGGCTGGATGTGCCCCTGCCCCGCCCCGCGTGGGTGGCGCACTACGAGCGCGCCCTGCCCTTGCCCTTGCAATTCGGGCAGCCCACACTGGCTTTGCATGTGCCGGCCGCCGCCTTGCGCCTGCCGTTGCTGGGCGCGGACGCACGTGCGCACGCCGCCGCCTGCCATGAATGCGATGCCGCGTTGGCTGAGCTGGTGCAAAGCAGCATGGCGCAGCGCGTGGCCAGCCTGCTGGGCCACACCCCGGAAGGCAGCTACCCCCGCCTGCCGGATATTGCGGCTCAATGCGAAGTGTCCGAGCGCACCCTGATGCGGCGCCTGGCCCTGGAAGGCACCTCGTTCCAGCAACTGCTGGACGCGCACCAACAAAGCCGCACGCTCTGGCTGTTGCAACACACCAGCGACAGCGTGGAAGACATCGCGGGCCGCTTGGGCTACACCGACACGTCCAACTTCAGCCGCACCGTCAAGCGCTGGTTCGGCAGCACACCGAGTGCGCTGCGCAGTAGCGCGAGGTTAGCGTGATGCAGCCCGGTTTTTGAGTCGGCGCAGCCCTTGCACCCAACCCACCATCGCCGGGCCATACATGATCATGGCCAGCGCACCGGCAATCAGCGGCAAGGCCAGAAACACCCAGCCGGTGAGCACTTCTTTACCGATAACTACACCCACCACCAAGGCTACGGCGGGGTTCACAAACGAGTAGCTGCCGGCCACCGCGGCGGTGGTGTTTTGCAGCAGCCAGAGATAGGCATTGAGCGCTATCAGCGTACCGAACACCAGGAGGTACCACCAGGCCAGCCAAGCCTCGTGCGTTACGTTGCTCAGTGCCCCTTGTGGCTCGATGAGCGAGGCTGCTACCACCCCCATCAGACCCCCGGCCAGCCACTCGGTGGCTGAGGCCATGGCAGGGCCTGGCAAGTCCAGCTTGCGGGATGCGTAAGAGCCCACGCTCCAGCACAGCGGTGCGCCAAAGGCAGCCAAGGCACCCAGCCAGCTGGCAGAAAAATCGCCTTCCATAGCCAGCAGCAAAGCCCCCGCCACACCCAACACCAGCCCGAACCAGCTGGTAGTGGGCACACGCTCGCCGCCCAGGCGCGTCCACAGTGCCAGCCACATGGGCATGGTGGTGATGACCGTGGCCATGAGCCCGGAGCCAATGCCCTGCTTTTGCGCGAATACCACCAGGTTCATGGACACAAACACCATCAGCCCACCCACCAGCGCAGCATTGCGCCACTGGCGCCAGCTGGGCAGCTTTTCGCCGCGCCACAAGGCCCATGCCAGCATGATCACACCGGCCAGCGTGAAGCGGGTGGCATTCATCCACAGCGGGGGAAAGCTGTGCACCGCCACGCCGATGGCAAAGTAGGTGGTGCCCCAGACGATGTAGACCAACCAGAGCGCCACCATGAGGCGCCAGAATGGGGACAAACGCCAGCCTTGCTGAATATTGAGTGCCGAAATCATGAATAGTCCGTAAAATTTACGGCAACCAGCGCCGTTGGGCGTGATATTACCGAAAAACCAGCCCAATGCAAGCAAATATTCAGACAGACGCCATCGACGCCAAAATTCTTACGGCATTAGGTGAAGACGGCCGACGTTCTTACGCCGAGGTAGGTGCGGATGTGGGCCTGTCTACCGCTGCGGTGCATGAGCGGGTCAAGAAGATGCTGGAGCGCGGCGTGATTCGCCGCTTCTCGATCAGCGTGGACCCGCACACCGTGGGGCTGAACTTCACCGCGTTTGTGGCCATTCGCAACGATGGCGGCGCCCACTGCCGCGACATTGCACCCCGCCTGCGCGAGCTGCCTTCGGTGCAAGAGCTGCACAGCGTGGCCGGCGAATACGACCTGCTCGCCAAGGTGCGCACCCCGCATGCCCGCGACTTGGAGGCGGTGCTGCTGCAGATCAAAGCCATCCCCGGGGTGGCTCGCACCACTAGCACCGTGGTGCTGAACACCGAGTTCGAAGACCAGCCCCTGCGCCTGCCCGGCACCTGAGGGCGCGCCGCCACTCCGTGCGGTAGCGCACATACAAGCACGCTCACCCACCGTACAAGGGGGCATGATCCGCCTCCGCCTTGCCATCCAGCTGCACTACCAAGTGCAGCCCCCGGGCGGCGACTTTGTGTTTCACCTGCACGCGGCCTTCACGCCGCGCCAGCGGGTGGTGTCCGAGTCGCTGCACTTCAGCCAGCCCCTGGCCTACACCCTGGAGAGCAGCCCGCCCTCCACCAACCGCGTCCTGCGTACCAGCGCCCTGCC
>JAIXVK010000644.1 GCA_027483085.1 Comamonadaceae bacterium
GGTAGCGATGAATCCTGGATGCTCGCCAACGGTGAACGCACCGAATTCACCTCCGGCCCAAACCAGATCCCCAAGGTTGACCGCGCAGCTTTTGAGACCTTCCGTTGGCCCACCCAAATCAGCGCAGAAATGGTGGCTGCAGCGGTACTGCGGCCCGAGCGCATGGGCACGATTGACCTGTTCCAGTACATCCGCCATCTCAATGCCAACGGCCAGAGCGCCCAGAAGTATGAGATCCAATTCTGGAAAAAAGTCTTCTACCCCTTGAGCTGCCTGGTGATGGTGGTGCTGTCCCTGCCCTTTGCCTACTTGCATTTCCGCTCGGGTGGCATCGCCAGCTACACCTTTGGTGGCGTGATGGCGGGCATCAGCTTTGTGTTGCTGAACAACGTGGTGAATGACCTTGGGAACTTACAGGGTTGGCAGCCCTGGATCACAGCGGCCCTGCCGGGCATGATCTACTCTTTCTTTTCTCTTGCAGCCTTTACCTGGTTGGTACTCCGACGATGACAAGCCCCGCCCCCCGCCACGCGATTGTGTTGTTCGCCCACGGTTCCCGCGACCCGCTGTGGCACAAGCCCATGGAGGCGGTGGCAGAGCGCATCCGCAGCCAATCAGCAGACGTCGAAGTAGCCTGTGCCTACCTGGAGCTCAGTCAGCCTGACTTGCCCGATACCGTGGCGCAACTCACTGGTGCGGGCGTCGGCAGCATCACCATCGTGCCCATGTTTTTGGGCGTAGGCCGCCATGCCCGCGAGGATTTGCCTGAATTGGTAACCCAATTGCGCGCCAACCATCCGGCGGTGCATTTCCACCTCCAGAAGGCGGTGGGGGAAGACGATCGCCTGGTGCAGATGTTGGCATCGATTGCGTTGGATCCGACCGAGGCATAAATCCCCTGAGGCATAATGAATTCCTTCTTTAGCTGGAATTCGATATGAACCTTCACCAATTCCGCTTCGTGCAAGAAGCCGCGCGCCGCAACCTCAACCTGACCGAGGCGGCGAAGGCACTACACACCTCGCAGCCGGGTGTGTCCAAAGCCATTATTGAGCTGGAAGAAGAGCTGGGCATCGACATCTTTGCCCGCCACGGCAAGCGCCTCAAGCGCATCACAGAGCCCGGCCAGCACGTACTCAAAAGCATCGAGTTGATTCTGCGCGAGGTCAACAACCTCAAGCGTATCGGCGAGCAATACAGCTCGCAGGACAGCGGCACGCTGTCGATCGCCACCACCCACACCCAAGCCCGTTATGTACTGCCGGAAAAGGTGGCACAACTCCGCGCGGCCTTCCCCAAGGTCAATGTGAGCCTGCACCAAGGCGCGCCTGACCAGGTCGCCCGCATGCTGATCGACGATGTGGCCGAAATCGGGATCGCCACCGAATCCTTGTCCAACTACAGCGAACTGGTCACCCTGCCCTGCTACGAGTGGCAACACGTGCTGGTATTGCCCGCCGACCATCCCTTGGCCTTGAAAGAGCATGTCACGCTGGAAGACGTCGCCGCCGAGCCGCTCATCACCTACCACCCGTCCTTTACCGGACGCACCAAAATTGACCAAGCGTTTGAGGCCCGCAAGCTCGAGCCCCGCATTTCGCTGGAAGCGATTGACTCCGACGTGATCAAGACCTATGTGCGCCTGGGCTTGGGCATCGGTATTGCAGCTGAAATGGCGGTCACCGATGTGGTGGAGGACATGGAGAAAAACGGCGCCCGCGGCGGCTTGGTGGTGCGACCCGCGGGCTACCTGTTCGGCCAGAACGTGACCCGTGTGGCCTTCAAGCGCAGCGCCTATTTGCGCAATTTTGTCTTCACGTTTGCGGAATTTTTAAGCAGCCGCCTGAACCGCGCGCTGATCGCCAAGGCCATGGAAGGCCACGTAAACGACTATGAGTTGTGAAAGCATGACTACTGCATTGACACCCCCGCTCTCCAGCCGCCTGCCGAATGTGGGCACCACGATCTTTACCGTCATGTCGGCGCTCGCCACAGAGCACAAAGCGGTCAACCTTGGGCAAGGCTTTCCGGACTTTGCGTGCGACCCGAAGTTGGTCGATGCCGTGACCGCAGCCATGCAAGCGGGACACAACCAGTACCCGCCCATGGCCGGTGTGCCGGCTTTGCGGCAGGCCGTGTCGGCCAAGATCGCTGGCCTGCATGGCAAGGCCTATAACCCCGACACCGAAATCACCATCACCGCCGGTGCAACGCAGGCGATCCTGACCGCCCTCCTTGCCGTGGTGCATCCGGGTGACGAGGTCATTGTGCTGGAGCCCTGCTACGACAGCTATGTCCCCAACATCGAGCTGGCCGGCGGCGTCGTGGTGCGTGTGCCCCTGACTCCGGGCACCTTCCGGCCCGACTTCGCCAAAATCGGCGCGGCCATCACGCCCAAAACACGGGCCTTGCTCATCAACTCGCCACACAACCCCAGCGCCACGATCTGGAGCCTGGCCGACATGCTGGCCCTCCAGGACCTGCTGGCACCGACCAACGTCCTCCTCATCAGCGATGAGGTGTACGAGCACATGGTGTTTGATGGCCAAGCCCACGAGAGCGCTTCCCGCTTTCCCGGCCTCGCAGCTCGGGCCTTTGTGGTGTCGAGCTTCGGCAAAACCTTCCACGTGACCGGCTGGAAAGTGGGCACGGTCGCTGCCCCTCCGGCCTTGATGGCGGAGTTCCGCAAGGTGCACCAGTTCAACGTGTTCACCGTCAACACCCCGGTCCAGCATGCGCTGGCCGCATATCTGGCCCACCCGGCGCCCTACCTCGAGCTGCCCGCGTTCTACCAACACAAGCGCGACCTCTTCCGCGCGGGGCTCGCAGGTACCCGGTTCAAGCTTTTGCCCAGCCAAGGCAGCTATTTCCAATGCGTGGACATTTCCGACGTGAGCGACTTGAACGAGGCCGATTTTTGCCAATGGTTGACCTGCGAGGTCGGGGTGGCCGCCATACCGCTCTCGGCCTTTTATGGAAATGGTTTTGACCAGCGGGTGGTGCGCTTTTGCTTTGCCAAACAAGACAGCACACTCCAAAGCGCCTTAGAGCGCCTCAAGACCTTGTGATTACGTTGCTATTGATTTCATAGCTACACCCGCAACCTTCATATGGGCTAAAGGCTAGTTTATGCATAAATACCGCATGGCATCCACTGTGACCGTGATGCGTCACTTGCGCAAAGCGGCACTCTGTCTGACTGCGAGCGCCGGTCTCTTGGCAGGCCTTGCGACTGCACAAACCGAATCGTTGCGCACCGAGACCGTGGCTACTGACTTGGAGCATCCCTGGGCCCTAGCGTTTCTGCCCAAGGGCGGGTTTCTGGTTACCGAGCGGCCGGGGCGCTTGCGCGTGGTGAGCGCCAAAGGCCAGGTCAGCCCGCCGGTGGGCGGCCTCCCGGCCATCGATGCTCGCGGCCAGGGCGGCCTGCTCGATGTGGTGCTGGACAGTGCATTTGCCAGCAATCGCCAGCTTTATTTTTGTTACGCCGAGCCGGGCGAATCCGGCAACAGCACTGCCATGGCGCGCGCCACACTCAGCCCGGACAACACCCGCCTGCTGGAGCTGCAGGTCTTGTTCAGCCAGAGGCCCAAGTTCAGCAGCAGCGCGCACTTCGGGTGCCGGATCACCGAGGGACAGCGCGATGGCAAACCCGACGGCACCCTGTACCTGGCCCTCGGCGAACGCTTCAGCAAAAAAGACGACGCCCAGACCCTGAACAACCACCATGGCAAGGTGATTCGCATCCGCAAAGACGGCACCGTGCCTGCAGACAACCCTTTTGCCACCGCCGCTGCGCGCGCCAATGGAGCACTGCCAGAAATCTGGAGCCTGGGCCACCGCAATCCCCAAGGCATGGTGCAAGCCCCCGATGGCACCTTGTGGGAACTCGAGCATGGCCCCCAGGGCGGCGACGAAATCAACAAAGTCCAACGCGGGCGCAACTACGGCTGGCCCCTGATTACCTACGGCGAAAACTATGGGGGCGGAAAAATCGGCGCAGGCATCACCGCACAGCCCGGGCTGGAGCAACCGGAACATTACTGGACACCGTCCATCGCCCCCTCCGGCATGGCCTTTGTGAGTAGCCAGCGCTAC
>JAIXVK010000299.1 GCA_027483085.1 Comamonadaceae bacterium
CAGGTAATGTCTTCGGCACAAGCCGACGCCCATGGCATCAACGCACTGATGCAGCACGCGAGGGCTGCAGATGTCTTGTTCATGGATGCTCTGTCTTTTTGGGGATTTCAACGACTGGCTTCAGCATAACCCCAAGTTCTTCCCGCCGCGGCTAGGGTCATCACCGAGCGCTGGCCGGCTTGCGACGCCCCGTCAAGCAAAAAGCCTTGCCCGTCTTTCGACGGCAAGGCTTTTGTCGGCACAATTTGCTATAAAAATAATAGCTATTCGCGCATGTTTTATAAGGGCTAGAGGCTTGTTTGACCTCTAGTGCCTCTTGTTGTTACACCAGCAGCGCATTCACCCGCTTGACGTATTCTGCGGGGTCTGCCGGCAGGCCGCCTTCCGCCAGCAAGGCCTGGTCGAACAGGATGTGGGCCAGGTCGTGGAAGTGCACCGAGCCGTCCAGCTTTTTCACGAGCGGGTGATCGGCGTTTACTTCCAGTACAGGCTTCACTTCTGGGGCACTCTGGCCGGCTTGCTTGAGCATGCGCGCCAGCTGGGTGCTCATGCCATGGTCTTGCACCACGAGGCAGGCAGGGCTGTCCACCAGGCGGCTGGTCACACGCACGTCGTCAGCCTTGTCTTTGAGCGCTTCTTTCAGCTTGGCGAGCACGGGCTTGAAGGTTTCGGCAGCTTCTTCAGCGGCTTTCTTCTCAGACTCGTCTTGCAGCTTGCCCAAGTCCACTGCGCCTTTGGCCACGCTTTGCATCGGCGTGCCGTCAAAGTCGTGCAGGTAGTTCAGGGCCCACTCGTCCACACGGTCGGTCATCAAGAGCACTTCAATGCCCTTTTTCTTGAACACTTCAAGCTGCGGGCTGTTCTTGGCGGCGGCCAGAGTGTCGGCGGTGATGTAGTAGATGGCCTCTTGGCCTTCTTTCATGCGCGCCTTGTAATCGGCCAGTGCCACGGTGGCCGTGTCGCTGGTGGTGGATGCAAAGCGCAGCAGCTTGGCCAGGCGGTCTTTGTTGCCGAAGTCTTCGCCCAGGCCTTCTTTGAGCACCGCGCCGAATTCGGCGTAGAACTTGGTGTACTTGCCCAGGTTGGCTTCTTGCTCGGCCTTGTCTTCAGCGCTGAGGACGTCCGTGACCCCTTCGGTAGTCGCGTCAGCCACGGGAGCCTTATCGTTCTTAGCCAAGGTTTCCAGCATGGAGAGCACGCGCTTGGTGTTGCCATCGCGGATGGCTTTCACATCGCGGCTTTCCTGCAGCAGCTCACGGCTCACGTTCAGGGGCAGGTCAGCGGAATTCACCACGCCCTTCACAGAACGCAGGTAGCTCGGCAGCAGTGCCTCGGCGTCGTCCATGATGAACACGCGCTTCACATACAGCTTCAAGCCGGCCTTGTGGTCGCGGTTGTACAGGTCCATGGGCGCTTTGCCAGGGATGTACAGCAGCTGGGTGTATTCGGTGCTGCCTTCCACCCGGTTGTGGGTGTGGGCAAGGGGCGCTTCAAAGTCGTGGCTGATCTGCTTGTAGAAGTCGTCGTACTGCTCTTGGGTGACGTCTTTCTTGGCGCGCGCCCAGATGGCGTTGGCCTTGTTGACGGTTTCCCACTCGCCGGTCTTGACCATGCCACCGGGCTGGCGGCCGCCGGCCTCATCCGAGGGGTTGATCAGCTCGCCGTCTTTCCACTCTTCCTTTTCCATCAGGATGGGCAGGCTGATGTGGTCAGAGTATTTGTTGATGATGCCCTTGACCTTCCAGGCCTGGGCATAGTCAGTAGCGTCTTCGCGAAGGTGCAGGATGACGCTGGTGCCGCGCGCTTCGCGCGAGATGGCTTCCACTTCAAACGCACCGCCACCGCTGGCGCCGCCGTCGCTCACCCAGCGCACGGCTTCATCGGCCTTCAGGCCGGCACGGCGAGATTCGACGGTGATCTTGTCGGCCACGATAAAGCCGGAGTAAAAGCCCACACCGAACTGGCCGATCAGGTTGCTGTCGGCCTTCTGGTCGCCGCTGAGCTTGCTCACAAAGTCTTTGGTACCACTCTTGGCAATCGTGCCCAGGTTGTCGATGGCTTCTTGCATCGACAAGCCGATGCCGTTGTCGGTGATGGTGAGCGTCTTGGCGTCTTGGTCGAACGTGACTTTGACCTTCAGCTCAGGGTCGTTTTCGTACAGGCCGCCGTCGTTGATCGCTTCAAAACGCAGCTTGTCGCACGCGTCCGAGGCGTTGGAGATCAACTCACGGAGAAAAATCTCTTTGTTGGAGTACAGGGAGTGCGTCACCAGGTGCAGCAGCTGGGCTACTTCGGCCTGGAAATTCATGGTTTGCTTGGTCATAGTTCCGTCTCTGAGTCTCAAAAAAGCGATGTGCGGCGCCAGACATTACGCCTGCGACGCGGGCAACCCTCAATTATGGGCGAGGGCGCCGCTTTCAAGAGGGGGCCAACCAACCCACCAACAGGTCGCGCACCACAGGGCTGCTAAGCAACTCCATGTGATTGAGCCGGTACACCACGGCTTGCTGGTTTTTGGCGAAGCGCAGGGTGCGGGCGGCATCGTCGTGCCGGCCCAGGGCGCTATGCAGGGGTACCAATCCGTCGCCTACCAGGCGCTCCGCCAGCAGGCTGCGCGGTTTGGCCACGGTGGCGGCTACGGTGTAGCAGGCCACGCCCTCGGGCAGGGGCAGGTGGGTGCGCCGGTCGGGTTGGCGGCGGAAGCGGTCGTGACCTTGCCAGTCGGACGCTTGCACCAAGCCGTAGCGCAGGTCGGTGATGCCGGCACTGCGCAGCTGGCCCAGCTTGGCCAGCGGGCGTGAATACGGCGTGCTGCCCAGCACCACATCGACCCAATTGCCCGCGCGCTCCAGCGGCGCACCGTGGTGGGGTGTGCCCAAGAACACCAAGGCTTTGAGCAAAGGGCGCCATGCGGCCACTGTGGCCTCGGTTTGCGCTTGGGCGCAGGCACTGCGCGCGACCAGCCCGCCCATGCTGTGCACCAGCACGGTGATGCTTTCTACCGCCACAGGCCAGTGGGCTACCAGCTCGCTTAGCTTGTCTGACAGCGCTGCGCCATTCACCGAGGTGTGCAGGCCGGTGTTGTAGCGCACAAAAACAGGGGTGTAGCCATGGGCCGCAGCCAGTGCGGCGGCGTGGCTGGTGGGGGTGCCGTCTGCTCCCGCATGTTCCCACTGCAGGTCGTTCATGCACAGGCCGTGCAGCACGATCAGCAGCTTGCCGTTGACCGCTGTCGGGGCCGGCATCTGGCC
>JAIXVK010000601.1 GCA_027483085.1 Comamonadaceae bacterium
CACTTCTGGCTGGCGCAAAACTCGCGGGGCTTGGCTGCCACGATCCATGCACTGGAGGTCCAGAAGATGACGCTGGCCACCCTCAAGGGCATGAATTTCAACATTGGCGACATGGCCAATGCACTCAAGCTCAAGGCGGCTGATTCTGTCTACAGCGGTGTTCAGAAAGCGACCGAGAAAGCCACCGAAACCGCAAAATCCATTGCTGAGGCTGCTACCGGCAAATCCGACAGCAAACCCGAGAGCAAATCAGCCGATGCGCCGGCCGCCAACCCGCTGGGCGACCCCCTGCAGCTGTGGGGCGCGCTGACCCAACAGTTTCAACACATTGCCGCCAACGCGCTCAAAGAAGCCACGAGCAAAACAGCGGTAGACATCACCAAAAACATGGCCGCCGGTTTGGCCAAAGACGCCCTCAAAACAGCCAAGGCCGCCACTAAAAAAGCGGTCGCCAAAAAGGCGGCTCCGCGCAAAGCGCCGGCCCGCAAAACCAGCGGCCGTTAGGTCTGCGGCTCATGAACGGAGTGGGTGCACCTGTGATGCGTTTGTTCCCCTATGCCCACGCCACCCATCCGCAGTGGCCCATGGCTGCCGCGCTGGTGTTGGCGCAGTTGCGCGCGCAAATGGCGCTGCCGGACTACGCGTCCCAACCCACGCTGGCCTTGCTCTACATCACCGACCATTACGCACCCCATGCACAAGACATCCTGGAGCACCTGAGCGGTGAGCTTCCCCTCGTGACCGATTGGTCGGGTACGGTGGGTGTCGGGATTGCGAGCAATAACGTCGAGTACTTTGACGAGCCTGCGCTGGCCGTGATGTTGATGGACATACCCGGTGACCAATACCGGGTGTTTTCCGGGATTGCCCCGCTGGGGCTCGGGTTTGAGGCCCACACGGCGCTGGTGCATGCCGATGGCGGCACGGTGGATTTGGGCGATTTGGTCGAGGAAATGGCCGGTCGCACCACCACGGGCTACTTGTTTGGCGGCATCAGCAGCAGCCGGGGCCGCAGTGTGCAGTTTGCCGTCGCAGCCGATGGCAACCTGAGTGGTCACGGAACGGCAAGCGGGGTTTTTTCAGGGGGCTTGAGCGGTGTGGCTTTCACCCGCGAGGTCGCTCTGGTGTCGCGGGTCACGCAAGGGTGCAGCCCGGTATCCAAAACACGCACGATCACCGAAGCCGATCGCAATGTGGTGATCTCTTTGGACGGCAAACCCGCCTTGGATGTGCTCTTGCAGGACCTGGGCGTCACCCTCGATCAGCCCGAGGCTGCGCTCCCGACAGTCCGGGCGACCTTGGTGGCCTTGGCGGCCAGTGCCGGGGACGATGCGCCCGGCATGGTGCGCAGCACCGGCAATTTCGGCAGCGAGGTCATGGTCCGCCACATCATCGGGCTGGATCCGGGGCGCCGTGGCTTTGCGGTGGCGGAACAGATCACTGTGGGGGCGCAGCTGGCCTTTTGCCGCCGCAACCGCGAGGCTGCCCGTGCAGACCTAATGCGTATCGGGGCGGAAATACGCGAGGAACTGGAACCCCAAGAATTGAGTTTTGCGGTAGCGACTGCACTGCACGCGGACGAGGCTATGTCTGCCCCCCATCCCGCGCGGCGCATTGCCGGTGCGGTGTATGTGAGTTGCTCCGGGCGCGGAGGCCCGCACTTTGGCGCACCTAGCGCCGAGATGCAGATAGTGCGCCGTGCCTTGGGCGACGTGCCGCTGGTGGGCTTTTTTGCCGGTGGTGAGATCGCTGCCGATCAGTTGTACGGATACACCGGCGTGTTGACGGTTTTTCACGAGTAAGCGGTACGGTTCTGAACCCCCGAAGGTGCGGTTACAGGCCTCACCCGACACATAGATCACGAGGAGATTGCGATGGGTAATTTGAAGATTGGCCCCCGGCTTTATGCAGGCTTTGGCGTCTTGTTGCTGTTGATAATGCTGGTCGTCGGTTTGGCTCTTAATCGCTTGGCGGCCTTGGAAGGGGCTGCCAAGGTAATTGCAGAAAACGCATTGCCCAGCGTGCAAGAGGCGAATCACCTCAATACCCTGATCTCAGACTTCCGCATTTTTGAAATGCAACATGCCCTCAGTATCGAAGAGGGGGCCAAGCAAGATATCGAGAAATCGCTGGATGCCACGCAGGCGCTTATCAAAGCGAGCCGAGAGCGCTACGAGCCGCTCATCAGCTCCGACGAGGAAAAGCGCCTGTATGACGAGTTCGTCAAATTCCGGATGAAGTACCTCGATCTTCATAAAGACATCAAAGACTACTCCCGCCGTAACGATGCAACCGGCGCGGCCATGTTGCTCGATGCTGAGTCAAAAGCCATGTTTGAGCGTTCCAAAGCGACGCTGCAAAAAATGATCGACCTCAATCGGGATGCCGCGGACGCGCAAATCAAGGAGGCTGACGCGACCTACGCGGCTGCGCGCAACACGCTAGGGGCTGCCTTGCTGCTGGCCTTGGTTTTCGGGGTGGTGATTGCCACCGTCATTACCCGTTCGATAACCCGCCCCTTGGGGCAAGCGCTCCTGGCCGCTGAGGCAGTCTCAAGCGGTAACCTGAGTGAGCCTATCAACAGTACCAGCCAAGACGAGGTGGGCAAGCTGTTGCAAGCGATGCAAGGCATGCAGGACAGTCTGGTGCGCGTCGTGACACAAGTGCGCCAAGGGTCAGAAGGGGTGGCAAGTGCCAGCTCCGAGATTGCACAAGGCAACCACGACCTGTCAGCCCGGACGGAGAGCCAAGCCAGCGCCCTGGAAGAAACCGCAGCCAGCATGGAAGAGCTGAACTCAGCGGTCAAACAAAACGCCGACAACGCCCGCCA
>JAIXVK010000514.1 GCA_027483085.1 Comamonadaceae bacterium
GAACTTGGCCAACATCGCATCCAGCGCAGCGTTGTCGGGACAGAACTGTTTGACTTGCTCAGGGGAGGAACGGTCCGGTTCGGCCAGGATGAGGTCCATCACCACCACTCGGGCGCCCAATGCGGTCAATTGGTCTACGACTTGTGCCATGACGGTGCGTGGCCAAGGCCACTGGCCCACCGCCGCCAGGCTGGGGTCGTCAATGGCGACCACACGCACCGGAATTTCGTCCATATACGGGGCCGGATGCAGCTTTTGCAGCTGATCAAACGCCAGGTCGCGAATGCGCATGCGAAACAGCGGATCCTCAAACTGCACAATCAGCAAAGCGCAGAGCACCCCCAAAGGGAGCAACAAACGCAGCAGGGGGGTCAGCAGCTTGCGCATGGCCTCAGTCTTTCGGACCTCCGCCTTGCAGCTCCAGGCGGAACGCTTCGCTATAGGGCCCGATGACGCCCGCTCGGGTCACACTAGCCACGCGCCAAAAATAGGGCCCTGGTGGCAGCGCAAGCAGCACGGCGCCCACATCACCCGCTATGTTCGGGACCAGGGCTACCACCTGCGCAAAACGTTCGTCTTCAGCGACCTGGAACCGGTAGCTGTGGGCCTCAGTAGCCGCGTCCCAGCGGAAGGAAATTTTGGAACCAGTGCTGCGCTGACCGTCGCCCGGGAAGGTGAGCTTGGGTGGCACTGGCTTGGTGCGAAGTGCGAAGGCCTTGACGGCATTCAAGCCCTCCAGCCCGGAGGCGTGCACTCCCCGGATGCGGAGTACATAGTCACCATCGGGCAAGTCATCCCATTGCACACGGGTGGTTTGCAACAGCGTATCTTCAATGATGGCCTCTGCGCCCTGCACCTGCGCGAGCAACTGCAGGCGGTATTGCTGCGCGCCCGCCAGCGACTGCCAGGCAAACTGGACTGGCAGTTTGCCGATGACATCATCCCGCGGCTCCAGCTGTGGCGCAGGCAACAGGGCTTGGGGTGCGCCCAGCGGCTTGCCGGGTTCGGCAATCAGCCCGAACCCTCGGCCGATCAAGGCCTGCTGCCCGTTCGCGGTTCCGGCGATCAAGCCTTCGTCCACTTCCGTGCGTGTCTCGCCGCTGCTGCCATCCACCTGAATGCGGAAGCCGGTACCGCGCACCGCGAGGTTGATGGCAGGCGTGCCAATTTCATAGCGCGCGGCCGGGCCCCTTTGCGGAGTCACCTGGGAGTCCGTACCGCCCTCCAGCACTTGCACCTTGGTATCGGCCATGCCGGTCTTGCCGTAATTGACAAGGCTTGTCAGGTCGATAGTGCTTTTTTCTGTCACCAGCATGCGGGAGTCGTCGGCAAAGCGAATCGTCAGGGTGCTGCGGGCGCTTGTTTGCAGGCGGTCCCCCATTTTGAGAATGTCGCCAGACGATAGCTTGCCCACGGGCTGCCCGGACTTGTCCAGGCGCTGAACATCCCCATGCACCAACACCGCCTCTGCCACCGGGTTGCCTTGTTTCAGCTCGCCAACGGGAATGTTGAGTTGCTTGCCCGGCGTCAGCAGCTTCGGCTCGGCAACGCCGTTGCGCTGCTGCAATTGCTTCCAATCATCCGGCTTTTTTTGATAGATCTTGGCAATATCCACCAGCCGGTCACCAGGCTTGACCTTGTAGCCCCAGACTGCACCGGGAGGCTGCGCTTGGGCAAACGCAATTCCTGCGAAACACAGGCCCATCACCAGCGCAAGTGAACGTTTCATAGACATGGGGGCGCTCATTGGAAGACCACGTCCGCGAATTTGACATTCGGGCTCACCAAGCGCACCGTCAGCGGCAAGCTATTGGCTGGAACCGCACTGGCACTCAAACCGGCCGTGGCGCGGTCAAAGCGCAGCCATGCGGGGAGCGGGCCACCACCCACTCGGGCCTGAAGAGTGGTGGCGCCTCCGTTTGACTGCAATGCTTGCAGAAGCTGGCGTGGCAGGTTGACCCGAAAGCCTTCACCGGGCGCTACCGTCACCGTCATGACCACAGGCTTTCCTGGGCCGCTGAGTGTGGCCAACAAGACCGCACCACTGCTACTAGCACCCACTTGAAGAGACTGTGCAGCGCCCTTCAAAAACGCCTCTAGTGACGGCCGGGGGGCGACTGTCGAGGGTAAAGCGGTAACGGGCCTTGCACCACCCGAGAAGCCGCTGCTGCGCAGACGGCTGGTGGGCGCTGTCGCGCCATTGCTGGCAAGCGCTGTTGCGCCGCCTGCCACAGGCCCGGGCGCCGCACTACCACCCGTAGCCCCGGCTGCGGCCACCGAAACGGGGGCGGCCCCCATCGTGAGCACAGGCAACCCGGTACTGCCGGTCTGCAGTATCGCCAAGCCCCCTTCTTCGACAGATCTGAAAAGCCAGTCCGGTGGATCGAAAGCCAACAGCAGCGGCGGCGCAGCTGGAATATCGGGCGCGGGGGGCGGAGCCACAAGACCGGATTGCATGGCAGCCAGTGTTTGATTCACGACAGTAGTGGGGTTCGCGGAGGCATAGATGAACCAATTGCCCGGCGCAACCGATGGCGGCGGCAGGCTGCCTGGGTCTTGGCCGTAGATCGCAACATTGCCACTATTGAGGCCGCCCACAGAGTCATTCAATGGGCTGTTGGTGTAGACCAGCCACCGGCCACCGGCCGTGTTAAAGACTCCTGCGCCTGCGTTGTTGGAAAGGCTGGCCCCGGCCAAAACGATAGTGCCACCGTTGCTGGAAATGCTGCTACCGGTGCCCAGGCTGATGCCCCCGCCAGCCAAGAGATCGACATCCAATGCGCCAGAGCTGGAACTGATGCTCACGCCGTTTGCTAATGCAATACCGCCGATGGCTTGGAGCGTGAGCGCAGCATTGCCACCACCGGTCTTGGAGACATTGGCATTGACCGTGATGTTGCCGGCACCGGTCCCGGTGGGCGCGGTTTGCAGCACCACGCTGACGCCCAGATTCAGTTGGGTTTCGATGTCGGTGTTGAGTACGTTAGGAGTCCCTGGGCCGGAGGCAAAAATTGCAAAGGGACCGGGCGGGATGAACATGGCATCGGTAGGGAGGGCACTAATGGTCAGGTCTTCCGGGTCGAGCAACCATGTTCCCCCGTTTCCGTTCTGTGCGGCCGCGTCCAGGCGCATGCCTTGCACATCCAGCCAATGCCCGGACGTCTCAATGCTCCCCCCGTTGCCTGACAAGGCGCCACCACGGGCGCGCAGTGTTCCGTACACCCGGGTACTGGCCCCTGGCTTGGAAACATCCGACCAGGCCACAATCGTCCCGCCATCGCCCGTGCTCGTGGCGGACGCATCCAGCGTGGCACCCCGCGCAATGTAGACAGCGTTGGCTTGGCGGATGTTGGGGTCCTTGCCTTGCCAACCGCCACCCACGGCAATGGTCCCACCGCCGGCATGGCCCGTGGTATCCAGCAGTGCCCCGTCATTGACGGCTACCTTGTCGCCACTCACCGTGATGCTGCCGCCCGTGGTGCCCGCTGCCGTTCCAGAGGCCTGCAAGGTGCCGCCCACGCTGACCACGCCAGACTCCCCGCCGTCCAGGTAAATGCGCCCATTGCGGTAGCCCACCGTATGGGCCTGCACGATGCCGGTGTTGTCGATGACCGTGGACAGCAATGCATCCCGCGCCGATGCGGACATCCAGACCGCGCCCCCATCGGCCTGCACGACGCCACCGTTGCGCACAAGCGCGTTCAGCGCAGACTCGCTCACCGCCACCTTCAGCAGGCCGTCGCCGGCAAAGTCCAGGGTGACAGCACTGCCAGCAGCCAGCGCGACGCTGCCCTTGGGGGCAGAGATGTTGCCGTCGTTTTCTACCGTCTGGCCCACCAGGGCCA
>JAIXVK010000193.1 GCA_027483085.1 Comamonadaceae bacterium
GGCGCAGTGCGCCACCATCAGGGCGATGCGCCCGCGGACAGATTCAGTTCGGATCATGTGTGTCTCCTGGTGTATCAAATGGGTTCGGCGAGTGCCATGAGCGAGGCACGCATGATTTGTGCGTGCTCTGCCTTGTCGCCACCGGCGATCTCGATCTCGCCCAAACGGGCGGAGTTCTCCACCACCATGCGGCAGCGTTCCCAGCGGCGCGCCTCAAAGGCGGCGATACCTTGCGGAATATCTGCAGCTCGGCCCAGCTCCTCGGCCAGCACCAGCGCGTCTTCGATGCCAATACACGCGCCTGATGCCAGGTGGGGCGTGGTGGCGTGCACGGTGTCGCCAATCAGGACCACGCGGCCCTTGGACCACGGACGGGGCATGAGCATTCCCTCCAGGGGGCGGTACACGATCTGCGAATCCGGGCCCAGCTGGGCGCGAATCTGTTGCAACACCGGAGCCGAGAACCCGTCCAGCAGTCCCTTGAGTCGGTCCACAAAGGTGGCTGGGTCCACGTGGTCATTGACCGGCTTGGGCTCGGTCACAAAGAGGTACATCTCGGTCTGCGACACCGGGTTCACACCCGGCTTGATCTGGGGGCCCATCCACATGGTGATGGTTTCAATTTCGGGAGGGCGCGGCAACACGGCCCGCCATACGGCCTGTCCGCTGTACTGGGGCGCGGGTGCCTCCGGGAACAGGGCTTTGCGGACCTTGGAATACAGGCCGTCCGCACCGATCACCAGGTCGTAGCGTTCGATGCGTCCGTCGGTGAAGTGAACTTGGACACCGTCCTCTTCCTGGAGGATCTCGCTGAAGGTGCAACCCAGGAACACACGGGTGCCGCAAGCGCGGGTGGCATCGGCCAGAATCTTCGCCAGCACCGGTCGCAAGATCGCACCGCCACCGGGAACATCCGGGCCGGCCAATCGCGGCGTCGAGATTTCTGCCACCTTGGGGCCGTGTGGGGCGCACAGGTGCACGCCGTCAGAGGCATATCCCTGCTCAAGAAAAACATCGAGCACCTTGAGCTGGCGGAACGCGCGCAGGGTGGCGGGGCCTAGGCTGATGCCAGCACCGTAGCTGCGCCAGCCGGGGTCAATCTCCACCAGATCGACGTCTGCGCCCTGCTTGCGCAGCTCGATGGCAGCGGACATGCCGGAGAAGCCCCCGCCAATGATGAGAATACGTTGGGGTGTGGGTGTCATGGATGTGTCTCCTTTGTTGTTGTGTCTTGGATGTGCACGTCGCCCGAGGCTTCGAGCCGCACAGAAATGGGGGTCAGCGATTGGCCCAGGCAGGGCCCCAAGGTGCACAGGCCTGTGTCAATCTCAAATTGCGCGCCGTGGGCGGCGCACACGATGCGGTCGCCCGCGGCGTTCAGGTACGCGTCCTTGCGCCATGCCATCGGGGTGTCGTGGTGCGGGCAAGCGTCTCGCCAGGCATGCAGCCGCATGCCTTGGCGCACCAGCAGCACGCTGTCCTGACCCAGACCCTGCGGATCAAACCCGCGGGAGCCGCCCTGCGGCACGTCATCGATATGGCATAAACGCATGGCGGACTCAGGCTGCCGGTTTGCCCGCACCGGGGGGCGGACCCGATGGCGCCCACTTCTCGCGGTGCTGGAACAGGAAGAGCTGGGACGCGTCGGCGCTCATGGGCACCTCGCGGGCTGCCCACTGGTCATCGTGCAGGTCCATATCTGCGTCGTATTCGACGTGGCAGCCCAGCGGGCTGTTGAAGTACCAGAACCAGTTGCTGCCGAACTTGTGGCGGCCCGGTCCCCAGAAGCTCTGGTAGCCCTTTTCCACAAACCGGGTGCCCGCCAGCATGACCTCGGTCGGTCCGCCCATGTGGAAGGTGAAGTGCTCACAGCCCTTCATAAACGGGGGGGTCTGGATCATGAACAGGGTGTGGTGGTCCTGCGTGCCGCCCGGACGCAAGAAGGGGCCCACACCGGTGAAGCGGTCGGTCGCCACAAAGCCCAAACGCGCGTAAAAGGCCTCGGCGCGTGCTGCATCAGGTACGAAATACACCACATGCGACAAAGAGCGGGGGCGCGCTGCCATGTCCGGGCTCAGGCCCAGGGCGTTGGGGCCGCGCTGGGGCGCCGCGCCGGGTGCATTCACGGTCTCGGCCGGCAGCGACAGCGGTCGGCGCACGGTGACCTGAAAGGCCAAGGCAAAGCCCATGTCGTCGACGGTGCGCAGCACACCGGCTTCGCGCTGTACGGCGCGGTCGCGGCGCAGTTCGGCTTCGATGGCATCCAGCGTGGCGATGTCCGCCACGCCATAGACAGTTTCGCGCAGCATGCTGGCCGTGCCCAGGCCGGGCGGCAGGCTGGCGTCGTCCTTGGCGCGCAGCACCACGGCGGTGCCGTCCAGCGCCTCAAAGCGGCCACCCTGTGCTGTCTGCTCCACCGGGGTCAGGCCGTAGTCCGTCAGGTATTGGCTGCAGGCAGCGAGATCGTCCACGCCAAAAACGAGGGCGTCGGGTCCAATGATGTTCATGTCAGTTCCTTGTGATGAATCGAAGGGGCGGGGCGTCAGGCGGTGCGTCCGCCTAGGGTTTCGGCCACCCAGTCGGCGATGTACTGGCCGGCGTTGATGCTGTTGTCGAAGCTGCTGTGTTGCACACCGCCTTCGCGCTCGGTAAAAATCTTCAGTTCGCGTTTGGGGCTGTTGACCAGCTGCTCGTAGGTGCGGTGGGCCCACTTGAGCGGGATTTGGGAATCTTTCTCGCCATGGGTCACCAGGAAGGGCACGCGGATCTTCTCGACCACGCCGTCCAGGTGCACGTTCTCGGCGATCTGCATGAACTCATCCAGGCTCTGTGCGCCCCACACCCATTGCACATGTGACCAGTAGTGCGGCACGGGGAAGCAGCCTTCTTTCTCAAGCCGGCGCTTCTGCACATCGCGCCAGTCGTGGTTGGCGCCCCAGACCACGCCGCAGGCAAAGCGCGGCTCAAAAGCCACCGCGCGCGGGCAGTAGTAGCCGCCCAGGGACACGCCTTCCATGCCGATGCGTTTCGGGTCCACCTCCGGCCGGGTCTCCAGCCAGTCCACCACGCGGCTGGCCCAGTGCTCGCTGTCATAGCGGGCGGTGAGTCCGTGCAGGCGCAAAGCCTCGCCGGTGCCGGGTTGATCCACGATCAGGGAAGAAACGCCCCGCTTAGCCAGCCAGCCGGGCAGGCCCACCCGGTACTTCATTTCCTTGGTGGAGTCCAGTCCGTTGACCTGCACCAGCAATGGTGCCGGCCCGCTCACACCCTCGGCGCGGACGTACAGGGCAGACAGCACTTTGCCCTCGTAAGGAATCTCGACCCGCTCGCAGTTCTCACGCGAGAGCTGCAGGCCTTTGGCAAAGGAATCTAGAAATGTCTGGTAAAGCGCCATGCGACCCGGCGCACCGTGGGCCTGCAAGCGCTCGCCTGTCAGAAAATAGGTGGCCGCGCGGCTGTATTTCTCGCCCGCAGACAGCAAGCGGCCGGCCGCTTCGTCCTCACTGGCGAGGCTGCACAGCTTTTCGGCCATCTTGGACCAGATAGTGCGAAACGCCTGCGAACCCGTGGCGTCATTGGCCTTGGCTGCCTCCTGCAAGGGCGCACACATTTCCTCGATTTCGCCCATGCGGGCGCCCATTTCAATGGCGAGGTTGACGGACAGGTTCCAAACGTAGTTGGTGGGAAAGTACTTGAACATAGGTAAGCAATCGCTAGGGGAAAAGAAAGAAAGCAGGTGTGGACAGTCGCAACATCGCTCAAGGAATGACGGCTGCTCCTGGGGATGGCGGCTGGGTCAGCGCTGTGGCGGATTCCGCTCCCGGAAGGCGTGCTGGGCGCAAAAGGAAATGGGCCAGAGCCGGCACCAGCACCAAGGCACCCAACATGTTCCAGATGAACATGAAAGCCAGCAGCAGCCCCATGTCGGCCTGGAACTTGATGGGGCTTGCCAGCCAGGTGATGACGCCCACCGCCAGGGTGACGCCGGTGAGCATGACCACCTTGCCGGTGAACAAGAGGGCGCGGTAATAGGCCTCCGACAGGCTCTTGCCCTCCCGCAACTGGGATAGCGTGACCGAGAGGATGTACAGCGCGTAATCCACGCCAATGCCCACGCCCAACGCAATCACCGGCAGGGTGGCCACTTTGACGCCCATACCCAACACCACCATGAGTGCTTCGGCCAGAAAGGAGGTCAGTACTAGCGGCAGCACAGCGACCACCACGGCCCGCCAGGAGCGGAAGGTGACAAAGCACAGCACCACCACCGCGCTGTAGACCATCAGCAACATGGTGTGCCAGGCTTCGCGCACGACCATGTTGGTGGCGGCCTCGATACCGGCCGACCCTGCGGCCAGCAGGAAGCGGGTGTCGTCGGTGTTGTTATGCTGCGCGAAGGCCTCAATGTGCGCCACCACGCGCGCCAGAGTGTCGGCCTTGTGGTCCCTCAGGGACACGTAAACCGTGAGCAGGTTGCAGCTGTCGTTGTAGAGACCGCGCGGCGCACCCGCAGTGACCGTGTTGAGCATGTCCTGGTTGGGCACGAAGGCGTACCAGCGCGGATTGCCTTCGTTCAGGCCGGACAGCACACGCCGGTTGAGCAGCGCCAGGGTGTTGGTGCTTTCCACGCCGTCGATCTGGCGCAACTCCCACTCTAGTGTGTCGATCTTGTTCAGCGTCTCGTACTGCGAGCAATGGCCATCGGCCGTCTTGACCATGACGGCCAGCATGTCACTGCCGGCGCCATAGGCGCGGTTCATGAAGGCCACGTCCCGGTTATAGCGGCTCTCGGCGCGCAACTCCGGTGCTCCCGGGTCCAGGTCGCCAATCTGGAGCTGCGTGCTCATCGCGAAGCCGCCAGCTCCCAGCACAGCCGCCACACCCAGGGCCAGGGTCGCCCAGCGGCGCTGGGTGAAGCGGTCCAGAAAAACCCACAAGGCCTGCTTGTTTCCACCCGCCTGGTCTGCCGCCTCTGCCCGCAGGCTGCGTTGGGCCGCCTGCGGGCTCACGCCGGTGTAGGACAGCAAAACCGGCAGCAGGATGAGGTTGGTGAAGATCAGTACGCCCACGCCGATGGAGGCGGCAATCGCCAGCTCGCGGATAACTTGGATGTCGATCACCAGCAGCACTGCAAAGCCCACCGCATCCGCGATCAATGCGGTCAGGCCGGCCAGGAACAAGCGGCGGAACGTGAAGCGCGCCGCCACCAGCTTGTGCATGCCACGGCCCACGTCTTGCATGATGCCGTTCATCTTCTGGGCACCGTGGCTCATGCCGATGGCAAACACCAAGAAAGGCACCAGGATGGAGTACGGGTCCAGCGCAAAACCCAGCGTGGGCAAGAGACCCAGCTGCCAGACCACTGCCACCAGCGAAGCCAGCACCACCAGCGCGGTGGAACGCAGACAGCGCGTGTACCAAAACACCATGGCACTTGCGATCGCCACCGCCAGCGCAAAGAACACCAGCACTGCCCGCACGCCATCGATCAGGTCGCCCATAATCTTCGCAAAGCCGGTGATGTGGAGCGTCACGCCCTCGCTTTCGTATTTGCTGCGCAGCGCTTCCAGCCGGGCCGAGAGCGCGGCATAGTCCAGCGTCTGGCCTTGGGCGTCCTGCGCCAACAACGGAACAAACAGGACCGAAGAGCGCGTATCGCGGGCCACCAACTGGCCCAGCTCGCCGGAGCGCGCCACGTTGGCGGCCAGCTGCTGCAGGCTGCGGGCCGAGCCGTCGTAGCCATCCGGGATCACCGGGCCGCCTTCCAGCCCATCCTCTGTTACGCCCACCCAGCGGGTGGTAGGCGTCCATAGGGATTTCATGCGTGCACGGTCTACGCCGGGCAACAGGAAAACCTCTTCGCTCAAGCGTCGCAATGTGTCCAGGTAAGCTGCGTCATATATCGTGCTGTCGGGACGTGCCACAGCGATACGTACCGCGTTGCCCAGTCCGTTCAGCTCGCCTTGGTACTTTAGAAAGTTCTGGATATAGGGGTGGCTTGTCGGAATAGTCTTCTCAAAGCTGGCATGGAGTTGCAGCTTGGTCGACTGCCAGCCCAGCACCGCCGTTACCAGGATGCACAGCAGGATGACCCAGCGACGGTGGTTGAACAACAGGCGCTCCACCCAGGAGCCGGAGCGCATGTCAAAAGAGGCCAGGTCGCCGCTGGCGTGCAATGTGGAGGGGGTTGCAGACATCATGGACGCACCCCTTGGGCCACTGCAGGCGACTGCACCGGCACCACACCGGCTACACCCACGGTGAGTACCTGGCCTTGGACCAATGGCAACAGCGCCGCAGGCGAAGGCAAGGGCACGGTGTTCAGGGGTGTGACCTGCGCGCCCTGAAGGCGTAGCACTTGGCCGGCCTGAGTGGCCAGAAGCAAATCACCCTCTGGGGTTTGCGCACTGGCCATGATGGATGCCGGACTGGGCATGGGCACTGCGGCCCAGCGCTTGACGGCGTCTTGCGATTGCCACAGGTTGCCGCGCAAGCCTGCGAGCGTGAGCTGGCCGCCGGGCTGCATGTCGCCTGAGAACCAGCTGCCACGGTAAGGGGACTCCAGCGCCTGGAAAGTCGTGCCCGCATCGTCCGAGCGTGCCAAAACGCCTTGCTCACCAGCCAGCAACACGCTGTCACCCGACCGGCGAGCGACATACCAGTGCATGCCACGCGGATTGGGCAGGCGTGACATCCAAGGCTGCCAGGTCACTCCGCCGTCCGGACTGTAAAAGGCCAGGCCGTAGGCCCCCACGGCCAGCATGCGGCGGGCGTCCCACAGCAATACATCCAGAAATGGTTTGTCGGGGCCGTCGGCTACCAGGCGTTCGGCGTCAGCGCGCTGGAGATCGTCGGACGCCTCCCGCAGCGCAACAGCCGCCAGCTGCTTACCATCCAGGCGCAGCTGCCAGCTGCGCCCGCCGTCTTGCGTGGTCAGGACTGTGCCGCCATGGCCCACGGCCACGCCGTGGAGTGCATCCGCGAAGCGGACCATAGTGAGGGTCACACTGACGGGACTGGGAACCTGCTTCCAGGTCTTGCCCAGGTCCTCACTGCGCACGATCACACCGCGCTCACCCACGGCCAGCAGGGGTTCCCCGGCCCGGGCCAGCGACAGCAACACGGAGCGCTCGGGTTGGCGCACTTGCAAGGCTGGGCGCTGCAGTGCATCCCCCACCGGGGCTGCAAATGCACCTTGCGTCCCTGCCATACTCGCCGCGGCGACCAGCACCGGCAGCAAGCCCTTCACACGCATGACGGAATACTTCACCGGACCCCCTGTCCAGCCATGGCATCCGGCGTGAAGAAACTATCGGCACGGCGCGGCACGATTTTGTAGTGCTGTTCACGCTCGTTAACCACGCCGCTGGCGTACCAAGCGCCGGATAGCAGGTCATTGAAGCCCCATTGCTGTTGCGGTGTGGTGGCAGGAAGATCCGGCATCACGACAGGGTGAGACCAGATGGTTTTCCAAAGTTGGCCATTGGCATCCCAACGGTCACCCAGTACAGCGACCCACGTGTCTTCATCTACGTAGTAGCGGCTTTTGGGTGCCTGATGGCGCTGGCCACTCTTCAGTGCCGCCTCGATCACCCACACTCTGTGGAGTTCCCAGCGCACATGGTCGGGGTTCAGGTGATTGGGCATCAGCACATCGCTGTCCTTGGTTGGTGTGTGCAACTTGTTGGCGTTGTAAGGAATCAGCACCTCCTTTTTGCCCACAATCTTCCAGTCGAAGCGGTCCCCGCGCCCGGCGAACACATCCACCTCGTCAAAGCTCGCAACTCCACTGGTAGCGGGTGCCGGCGTGTCACAGCAAGCATTGGGTAGCTTGCGCACCCGGCGCTGACCCGTGAGGTAAACCCAGACGCTGGTCTTGTCCGGGTCCAGGTTTTGGCGTCCGGTGATGGCTTCACCGGCGCGCACCGGAGGGCCGCTGTTGACCAGTCGAATCATCCAGTTCTCGCCGGTAAATTTGTCAGCCTGCCCGTTTGCGTAGTAGGGCATCTGGAAGTCACCTGTACCCTGAACCGACATCACCAGCTGACCGTTGCCTGTGCCCATGTAGCCGCGGAAGTCTGCCTGCCAGGCTTCACCTCGCCAGTGCAGCTCGTTGTTCGCCATGACTTCGCGCCCCGTCTTGGGTATTGGGAATGGGATCCCGCCGAACGCTCCCTTGACGATTTCACCCTCCATGGTGGCGCTGGTCGCATTTTTGAAGGTGTTGTCGTATACCCATTGCGGCGCCGCAGCCGTACGGTGGGTTTTGTACACATCCACGCGGTAGCTCTTGGGGTACTTTTTGAGCAGTGCCTGAGTGCCATCCGAGAGCTTGTCCGCGTACTGCGCCATGTTGGCAGTCGTGATGCTGTAGAGCGGCTTTTCGTTGGCGAACGGATCGCCGCGGCGACCACCATTCTTGAAGCCCGCCATGGGTGTGGTGTAACCGCCGGTCCAGGCGGGGATAGAGCCGTCCTTGTTGCCGGGGCGTTCAGCACCGAAGGGGGTTAGCTCGGTTTTGAGGCGTGCGGCCTCCTCCGCTGTGACGCCTGCCACCGCGTGGCCTGTTGTGCCCAGCAGCAACATGCAGGCGATCGCGAATCCGTGTTGTTTCATTCTTTGCTCCTGAATCAGAAAGTGGTGCGCACCGAGAAGGTGAGGTAGTTGCGGTCCTTCAGGGCCTGCAAGTACTGCGCGTTGTTGTTGGTGTCCAGCGTGGTACCCGATGCACCCGTGTACTGGACGTAGTTCATTGCGAACGTCCAATTGCCGAGGTAAGTTCCGGAGAGGCCCAAGGTCACGTCGCCGCCCTTGTCTACACCGAAGGCTGGCCCCACAGCGGATGAACGGCCTTGGGTGTAGCCCACGCCAATTGAGGGAGTCAGGTCCAGTCCGGGGCTGACTTGGCGATAGGTTGGCGCGTAAATCATCCGCACAGCCCATGCTGATTCATCCGAGTTCGGATTCAGCATCGACTCATTTTTCGTCACGCTCAGACGGCGGTTCCAGGCGATCTCGCCGACCAATGAGGCTTCGCGGGAAATGAAGGACGGCCCCAAAGAAGCAATCCACGAAACCTGTGCGTGGCCGGTTTGACCCACTGCATAGCCGGGGTTGTCGCTGTTGTTGAGTCCCACGTTGGAGCCCGTTACGGTGTTGATCGTCCGGCCTGAGCTGGCCAGTGGCGCGTTGTCGCGAACCGAGACTTCACCCGCCCATCCCCATTCGCCGACCGACTTGGAGAAGCTTGCACCGTAGGCCCGCACACCCTCGTGGTAGACCCACCGATACGAGCTCGGGGTCGGGGAGTTGGTGTTGTAGATGTTGCTCGGCGTATTGGCGTGGTAGCGGGTGGCGTAGAAGCCAAAGTCTGTATCGATGGAAGGTGCGCGTACACGCAACTGGATGCCGCCTTGCCCGTCACTGCTAGGCTCCAGGTCTGCCTTCTTCGAGAATGAGAAAGACCCCGCAGCAATTCGTTCGGCACCGGGCCCTAGCGCATCACTGGTGGACAGGTAGGCGCCGACTGGAATCAGTCGCGTCTTTTCCCATTCATACCCCACATAGGCGCCCACTGACACGTCCGAAGACAGCTGCACTTGGCCAGAGAGCTTGCCCGTGGGGCGCGCAACTTCCTTGAATGTGGAGTTGGGCACCGACAAGAGTTTGATCAGGTCCAGAGGTGCTTGTCCGCCGGCAATACCGTTAGCACCAAAAAACAGACTTTCTCCCCACAGCAAAGTGTGACGCCCAAGGCGAGCGGAGGCAGGCTTGTCTCCCAATTCGAAGCTGCTGTAAACGAACGCGTCCAAGATCTCGACATCGCCGCCCATCAGGCGCTTGGTCTCCGAAGGAAACTCTCCCGCAGGGCTGTGGTTCGAGGTGCTGCTGGTGTTGCCTGTGCCGCCGGCATAGGCCGCGTCATGCCATGCCGCAGCGCTCACACGAGCGCCATAGCTGGGGCCAGCCAAGTCAATCTCGCTGAGCAGGTCCAACCGGTTGGACACGATCCCGCGACCAAAGTTGTTGTTGCCGTCGTTTTGGTTAAGGGTTCCTGTCCCGCTTGAGAGCTCTGGAGTCGCCGCATCCAGACGATTCATCACGCTGTATTTGACGGTGTTGTCCCAGCGCAGTTTCCAGTCGGGATTGCCGGTTTCTATCTCCACCGCAGATGCACTATGGGCTGCCAATAAGGCCAACGCTGCGAGCGAGATGGCATGGCGACGCCCGAGCACATGTGCAGGTCTTGCGCCTGCACGCACTTCATTTCTCATGGTTTGTCTCCGTTGTATTTTTTGAATCCATCCGTGAAGATGTGGCACCTCACCGGACAGGGCGCAACTGTAGGTAGCGCCCCTAGATTCGGGAAATGGATTCTTTGGATGCTTGGCATCCGTCAAGCCAATATCAGGGATTACCCGCGCAGTACGGACATATGCGATTCAACAAACTCGATCTGAATTTATTGGTGGCACTGGATGCCTTGTTGACTGAAAGAAACATCAGCCGCGCCGGGCAGCGGATTCACCTCAGTCAGCCTGCGACCAGCAATGCGCTGGCGAGACTTCGTGACTACTTTCAGGATGAGCTTCTGATTCCTCAAGGTCGTCAGCTCATCCTTTCTGCGCGCGCGCAAGAACTGATCGAGCCTGTCCGGGAAGTGCTTATGCGGATAGACAGCACCATTGCGACGCAGCCGACCTTTGACCCTGTCGACGCGATCCGGAAGTTTGTTCTGTTGATGTCGGATTACAGCGCGTCGGTCTTCATTCCAACGTTGATTGAGCGGCTCTACAAGCTTGCACCTGGCATCAGTTTGGATTTGAGACAACTGGACGAGCGCCCACTCGAGCAACTGGATAAAAGTGAGGTGGATTTGTTGATCATCCCCTCGCAATATGTTTCTGATTTGCACCCCAGTAAACCCCTATTCGAAGAGGAATACGTGTGCCTCACGTGGATTGGCAATACCCGTATCCAGAGTCAGCTCACGTTCGATGAATATGTAGAGTCCGGGCATGTTGCAGGCAGCTACTCGGTCAGCAGCAGAACAGCCCCTGCCTTTGACAGTTGGTTTCTCGAGCGCTATGGCGTTAAGCGCAGAGTGGAAGTTTCAGCCCCTACGCTCGCAGCGTTGCCACAGATGCTCATCGGTACCAACCGGATCGCTACGGTACACAAGCGAATTGCGCAACAAGCGGAGAAAACGTTACCCGTTCGGATATGGCGTCCTCCCATCGAAATTCCGACCATGATTCAAACCTTGCAATGGCACAAGCACCGGAATACGGACCCTGCCTTGCAATGGCTCATCAGAGAAGCCCTGGTGGTTGGTAGCGCCGTGTGAAAGAAAAGTTGCCGAGTACCCGACCCCACGCAGAAGTTTCCCGGCTTCGGCGTCCACTGGAAGGGCCTCGAATTGGTTGCGAATGTCGGAGGTTTAAAGACCCTTGGTAACCTTTCTCAGTCAATAAAGCGGGCATTGGTCTTCCAACAGAGGACCTGATACGGCATGATCGAGGGCTTTTTTGCACGATTTCCCGACTATTGCCATGACCGAATCCTTGCCCCAGCCAACGGAAGCGCCTGCTGCCGAAACACCAGCAGCCTCCAAGCTGCGCCCTGCCAAATCTGATGTGTTGCCGGTGCTCGACAAAATGGCTGCCCTGTATCCCCACTTGTTCGGTGCCGTCTTCAGGCCCATGAAGCGGGGTATTTTTCAGGAGTTACTCGACAAGCACCCCGCCGAATTTGAGCCTGTCAGCCTCAAGGCGGCGCTGTCCATGCATGCGCGGTCGCTGCGCTATTTGACTGCAGTCGCGTCCGGCGAGCAGCGTCACGACCTGCAAGGCCAGCCGGTAGAGCCGATGGCGCCTGAGCACGTGTACCACGCCTTGCTGGAGGTGTTCCGCCGTCGCCAGTCCCGCACCCAGGAAAACTTACGTCCTAAGCTGGTGCAGCGGGTGGTAGCTGCGTGGGAGGCCTCTGGCCTTACGCCCCAGGCCTATCGCGAGTTGCTCAGCGGGCGCGACGAAGCGTCCAACGCTGTGCTCGACGAAGCGCTCGTCGAAGCCGAAGCGCGTGCCGCCAAGGCGGAGGCCTTGTTGGCTGCATTCAATGCAAGCGGGGCAAGCGTCGAAGCGTTCGCTGATATGTACGGTCTGGATCCACGCGCAGTCACCCGTTTGTTGCGGCGCCCTGGTGCCAAAGTGACGGCCTGAGTCACCGCCCTGACCGTTCACCAGGGCCCCGCAGCGGGGCCCGGCTCAGAGCCCCACCGTGGGCTGCATTTGCGCAGGGTGCAGGTAGCGCCATCGCCCTATCCAGCAGGCGAGCAGCAAGGTGGCAATACCTGCCAAACCTACCCATGTCATCGGGGTGGTCCACGCGCCGCCATAGGCGCCGAACATGGCCGCTTTGATGGCCTGGACCGTCCAGGTCATGGGCATCCAGGGGCTGATGATTTCATACAGCCCGCCACTCAGCTCCACGGGTAGCACGCCGCCCGAGGCGGACAGCTGGACCGCCAGAAACACCATGGCAAACACCTTGCCTGCGTCACCCATGGTGCGCGACAAAAACAGCACGATCATTAAAAAAGACATGCCCGCAACCCCGAGGCA
>JAIXVK010000318.1 GCA_027483085.1 Comamonadaceae bacterium
ATTGAACAGTTTCCCCAAGTCGCAAATAAGCTGGTGATCTACATTGCCCAGAGCGCCGCCGAGCGGCTGCGCTCGCTGAGCGAGCAGCTGCAAATGTATGACCAGGTCATCGAAAACATGCGGCAAGAAAATGAAAAGCTCAGGCTTGCCGCGAAGCGCTAAAAGCCTGTGCAGCTGACGCACCATGGCGACGGCTTGCACCCCAGCGAAGTTTTTCTTGATATCTGCGGTGCTACTTTTTTTGTAGCTGCTTGCGCAGTATTTATGGGCGCTAGAGTCAGATTTGATGCTTGTTTCCCACTTAGGGCGGAAGTGCAGCTTTTCAATGGGATCGCGCCAAAGCACATCTCGGTAAGAAAAGACATGCCGGTGATGCTGGTATCCACATCGCCAAGGTTGGGTCTGGGCGAGACAGCGTAGTTCGACCATGGCGAAGATGCGAAAACTGACCACGCAGTTCACATTGGCACGAGGACGCACTCATTGACCTTGCGCTAGTGCTGGTATCTACCCCTCAAAGTTAGAATAAATTTAGACAAAGTCACCTCATCGTCGATGATCCAGACCCTCCGCCCATTCCCTTTCATTGCGCTCTGCGGGATGGTCACGCGGTCGATTGCCATTGGAATTGCGCTGGTGATGTTGTTGGGTGCGTTGATCATCCCTTGGGGATTAACGCAGTCCCACGGGACCGCTGCCCTCGCCGTTCTGGACCATGAATATGTTGGGGACAGTGACGACGGGCATGGTCACAGCCATAGTCATGATGACGAGTCGCAAGTGCCCATTGGCAGTCACGCACATCACGCAGGTGATCACACTCACGATCTTGTTTACGTCATGCCTGTAAGGACGCTAAGCAAGAGTAAGGCGGCTGCGGGATGGCAGGAGCTTCCGCTCCACACTGGGCCCGCGCCATCACTTGATGGCTTGGAACGCCCTCCACGCACCTGAGGCCGTTCGGTTTCTTTAGATTCTGGCGGTTGCACTGCCAGATACGTCCCCTCTTTTAGACGGAGTTTCCATGCTCAGCCTTTATTTCGACCGGCTGCAGGCCGCGCCTTGGGCGCGACCGGGCCCTGCTAAGACCACTTTCTTGGTACTCGCACTTCTTTTGTTCACATCTGCCGATGCCTTTGCGCACGCTGTTACCCAAGGTGACAAGGGGTATATCCAGGAAGTTTCCGGGGTACACCTGTTGCCCTTCATCTATCTGGGTGCCAAGCACATGATGACCGGTTACGACCACATCCTGTTCTTGTTTGGGGTCATCTTCTTCCTCTACAAGTTGCAGCACATCGCGGTGTATGTGAGCCTGTTCGCCATCGGTCACTCGACCACCATGGTGCTCGGGGTCTACTACAACATCGGGATGAACAGCTACCTGATAGACGCGGTGATTGGCTTCTCAGTGGTTTACAAGGCGCTGGATAACCTGGGAGCCTTCCAACGCTGGTTTGGAGTACAGCCCAACACCAAAGCCGCCACTCTGACCTTTGGTCTCATCCACGGCTTTGGGCTGGCCACCAAGATCCAAGAGTACGAAATTTCACCGGATGGCCTGGTGCCCAACCTGCTGGCATTCAACGTCGGTGTGGAGATCGGGCAATTGTTGGCGCTTGCCGTCATCTTGATTGGCATGAGTTTCTGGCGTCGCACAGCAGGCTTTGTGCGTTATGCCTACAGCGCGAACGTGGTCATGATGTCCGCAGGTTTCATCCTGGTGGGCATGCAACTGACCGGCTACTTCGTTTCCCAATGAATTTGTGAGTCATGAATATGTACAACAGTGATTTTCCCTCCCGTGCCGAGCTGCCCTCTACCGGTAAGCTCGTTCGCTCTACCCTGATCGCCGCCGTATCTGCAGTGGTGTTGCTCACCACCGTTGTCTTGCCATCGGAGTACGGCGTAGACCCTACCGGAATCGGTCGCGTTTTGGGCCTGACTGAAATGGGTCAGATTAAGACGCGCCTTGCCAAGGAAGCGGCTGAAGACGCTGCTGCCAAGGCGCCCAATTCGGAGCCTGTGGCATCCCCCTCCGTGGATAAGCCTGATCCGAACAGCGGGTCTACAGCAGATACCGCCGCGTGGCGCGACGAAATGAGCTTTACCCTGGCCCCTGGCCAAGGTAGCGAGGTGAAGCTAAAGATGAAAGAAGGGGAGAAGGCTTTGTATTCTTGGAGTGTGAAAGGTGGGGTGGTGAATTTTGATACGCATGGTGATGCGATCGGGCGCTCCATCAGTTATGAGAAGGGCCGCGGTGTTGCGAATGCCGAAGGTGAACTAGTCGCCGCATTCAATGGCAACCACGGTTGGTTTTGGCGCAACCGCGGCGATGCTGACGTGACAGTAGTCTTGCAAACGGGTGGTGCCTACAGCGACATCAAGCGATTGAAATGACCGGATCAGGGATGCCGCAGTTCTGCGGTATCCCCGTCACGACCAGAGAAAAGGTGGAACACTTTGAAATGCATCGGAACGGCAATTGCAGCCTTCCGAAAAGCGGACGCCTATCAAGGTCGGCAAACGGCCGAGGCTGTGTGAAAACCCTTTGAACCTGGCGCAGTGTTTGCTATGACCTATTAAGCCGTTTGGAGGTTTTAGTATGTCCAGATTCATTGTGGGAGAAGACAGGCATCAAGTGACA
>JAIXVK010000297.1 GCA_027483085.1 Comamonadaceae bacterium
CGTCATGACATCACCGAGAAGGTACTGAAAATCCTCAACCAAAGCGCCAAATAAACTTTGTCGCAAGCGTTATCTCATGTGAGTTCCCATTCGCTTTCCTCCTTGGTATCGAACCTTGGTGGAGAGCTTATCGGTCCAGGCGATGTCATGATTTCAGGCCTTGCGCCTCTGGAATCAGCCACGGCGCAAGACATCAGCTTTCTCAGTAATCCGAAATACCAGCAACAGCTGTCTCTCAGTCGGGCAGGCTGCGTGATCGTGAGCCCGGCCATGGCGGCAGACGGTGCTCGTCGCGGCCCCTGCATCGTCACGTCCAATCCTTATCTGTATTTCGCGCGATTGACGCAGCTTTGGCGGCAGCTAACAGCGCGCCCCAGCGGTAACGAGCCCCTGGTTCACCCCAGCGCAGTGGTGCACCCAGAGGCCCATATTGCGGCAACAGCCCGCATCGGCCCTTTGTGCGTTATCGAGGCGGGTGCTCGTGTCGGCGAACACACGGTATTGAAGTCACGGGTCACTCTAGGCGAGGATTGCCAGATTGGTGATCGTTGTATCGTGCATTCGGGCGTGGTCATCGGTGCTGATGGTTTTGGCTTTGCTCCTGACGGTGCTCGCTGGGAAAAAATTGAGCAGTTGGGTGCCGTCAGAATTGGCAATGACGTCGAGATTGGTGCCAACACCTGTATCGACCGTGGTGCCTTGCAAGACACGGTGATTGAGGATGGGGTCAAGCTGGACAACCTGATTCAGATTGGCCACAACGTCCGCATCGGTGCACACACGGCTATGGCGGGATGCGTTGGCGTTGCCGGATCTGCCACTATCGGCTCGGGCTGCACGGTGGGTGGGGGGGCGATCATCCTCGGCCATTTGTCTTTGGCCCCAGGCGTGCATGTTTCTGCAGCCACTGTAGTGAGCAAGTCTATACACAAGCCGGGCCAATACACGGGGATATTCCCGCTGGACGAAAACGCCAATTGGGAGCGCAATGCGGCTTCATTGAAGCAACTTCACAGCCTGCGCGATCGAATTAAAACCTTGGAAAAAGAGAAGAAGCCATGATGGATATCCATAAAATTTTGAAGCAATTGCCGCACCGCTATCCATTTTTGTTGGTGGATCGCGTGCTTGAGTTGGAAAAAGGCAAAACCATCAAGGCGCTGAAGAACGTCACGATCAACGAGCCGTTTTTTGAGGGGCATTTCCCTCACCGCCCCGTGATGCCGGGTGTGTTGATGTTGGAAGCACTGGCCCAAGCCGCCGCCTTGCTGGCTTTCGATGCGCTGGATACCTCCCCTAATGACCAGATGGTCTACTACTTTGCAGGGATCGACGGCGCACGCTTCAAGCGCCCGGTGGAGCCGGGCGACCAGCTCACGCTCAACGTGGAAATGCTGCGTATGAAAGCCGGAATCTTTAAATTCAAAGCCAGTGCCATGGTTGGAGATGAGTTGGCCTGCGAGGCCGAGTTGACCTGCGCCATGCGCGCCATCAGCTAAAGGCCAGACGTGTCAAACGTACATCCCACCGCCATCGTTTCGCCCGGTGCTGAGCTCGACAGCTCGGTCACCGTCGGTCCATACACTGTGATCGGCCCGCATGTGCGTATTGGTGCTGGCACGACGGTCGGTCCGCATTGCGTGATCGAGGGGCACACCACGATCGGGCAAGACAACCGGATCTTTCAATTCAATTCTTTGGGCGCGATCCCGCAAGACAAGAAATATGCGGGTGAGCCTTGCGAACTGGTGATTGGTGACCGCAACACGATTCGCGAGTTCTGCACCTTCAATATTGGTTCGCCGGGCGATGCCGGTGTGACCCGCGTGGGCAGTGACAACTGGATCATGGCCTATGTGCACCTTGCACACGACTGTGTGGTGGGCAATCACGTGATCTTCGCCAACAACTCCCAGTTGGCAGGTCATGTGCACGTGGACGATTGGGTCATTCTCGGTGGGTTTACCGTGGTCCACCAGTTCGTGCGTTTGGGCGCGCACAGCATGAGCGCTATGTGCTCTTTGTTGTTTGCCGATTTGCCGCCGTTCGTGATGTGCCAAGGGCAACCGGCCGCTGCGCGGTCGATGAACTTTGAAGGTTTGCGCCGCCGGGGTTGGACGCCGGAGCGTATCTCGGGCATCAAAGCGATCCACAAAGCGCTCTACCGCGATGACCTTACGCTAGAGCAAGCCAAGGAACGCATCGCGCTCATGGCCGCAGAACGCCCTGAAACAGCCCCGGACGTCGCCATGATGAACACCTTCCTCGCTGGCGTGTCCGCTCAGCGCGGTATCGTGCGCTGAGCGCGTTTTTTGCTGGATGGCCATGGCGAGGAGTGCGTCCCCCGGTTCAGAGCCATCCCTCGCGCTCGTTGCGGGCGAGGCTTCCGGCGATCTGCTAGCGGGCTTGCTGCTTGCCGGCATGCGTGCACGCTGGCCTGCCGCCACGTCGGGCGGAATCGGCGGCCCGCAGATGGCCAAGCAAGGCTTCGACGCCTGGTGGCCGCACCACAAGTTGGCGGTACACGGATTCAGTTGGGAGTTGCTCCGGCGCTACCGCGAGATCGTGGGGATTCGTGCGTCCTTGGGTGATCGATTGCTGGCGGACAAGCCGGATGTATTCATCGGCGTTGATGCCCCGGATTTCAACCTGGCCCTCGAAGCCCGGCTCAAACAGCACGGTGTCAAAACGGTGCATTTCGTTTGTCCCTCGATCTGGGCTTGGCGGCCGGAGCGGGTGGAAAAGCTCCGCCAGAGCACAGACCATGTGCTGTGCATCTTTCCTTTCGAGCCTGCACTGTTGGCGTCGCACGGCATAGCGTCTACCTATGTGGGGCACCC
>JAIXVK010000346.1 GCA_027483085.1 Comamonadaceae bacterium
AAGCGGCGCGCATTGCGCAGCACCATCAGGATGTGCTGATCCACGGTGTACACATGGAACAGGTCGTGCTGCATCTGGCCCACGATTTTGCGAAACACCCACAGGTAGCGGCCCAGCACCGAGGTCTGGTTCATCAGGCGCATGGCGTGGGTAATGCCTTCAGGCGCTTGCATGATCTTCAGGAAGGTGGCGCGGTTGACCGGGTCTTTGCGGAACCGGGCGTCCATCAGGTCGCGGGCGTTGTAAAGCGCGCGCAATGTCCGGGCAGACAAGCCCTTCACCCCGACCGTGGTCTGGTAGACGAGAAAGGTCTCCAGAATTGCATGCGGGTTGTTGCGGTACAGGTCGTCGCAGACCACATCGATCATGCCCGCCTTGTCATTGAAGTGCTCGTTGATGTGGCGTGGCGCATGGGTGGAGGGGTTGAGCCGCTCCTCGATGTTCATCAACAAAATCTGGTTCAGCTGGGTCACCGCCTTGGCGGCCCAGTAGTAGCGCTTCATCAGCGCTTCGCTGGCGCGCACCATTTGCTTGCGGTCTTTGTCGGCTTGCACCGGCACAAACCCGAACGACTCGGCAACTGCGTTTTGCAGGTCAAAAATCAAGCGGTCTTCGCGGCGCTTGGCAATGAAATGCAGCTTGGCGCGAATCAGCAGCAGCAAGGTTTCGTTGCGTTCAATCTGCTTGACCTCAAACGCGGTGGCCAGGCCGCCCCGGGCCAGATCGCTCCAGTGCTCGCCGTAGCCGGCGGCCTTGGCCACCCACAAAATCACCTGCAGGTCGCGCAGACCACCAGGGGATTCTTTGCAATTGGGCTCGAGCGAGTAGGGCGTGTCTTCAAATTTGGTGTGGCGCTGGCGCAGCTCCAGGGTCTTGGCCACAAAGAAGGCTTTGGGGTCCATGGCCTGCCGGTAGGCCTCTTGGAAGGTCGCCACCAGTTCCGCGCTGCCGGTGATCAGACGGCACTCCAGCAGAGCGGTTTGCACGGTGACGTCTTTTTCAGCCTCTGACAAGCAGTCGGAGAGCGTGCGCACGCTGGAGCCGATTTCCAGACCCACATCCCAGCAGGTGCCGATGAAGGCTTCTATGCGCTTTTTGAGTTCGCTGTCGGTGTCTGCCGACTGGCCATCGGGCAAGAGCACCAGCACATCCACATCGGAGTGCGGAAACAGCTCTGCGCGGCCATAGCCGCCCACAGCCAGCAAGGCAAACGGTTCGCCCAGACCCGCGGCCAGCCACAGTTTGCGCAGCACCTCGTCCGTCAGGTCTGCCATGTGCTGCAACACCCTGCGCACTTGGCGGCCGGTCGCCTGAGGCGAGGCCACTTGATCCAGCAACTGGCCCTTGCGGGCCCGGTAATCAGTGCGCAGTGCTTGCAGCTCGGTCATCGTGGGGCGGTCAGGCGGTCACAAAGTCAGGGGTGGCGGGGCTGCCGGCGGACAAGGTCAACACCTCATAACCGGTGGGGGTCACGAGCACGGTGTGCTCCCATTGCGCGGACAAAGAGCGGTCTTTGGTCACGATGCTCCAGCCGTCTTTTTCGGGGCCGTCTTTGATGTCTTTGCCGCCCGCGTTGATCATCGGCTCGATGGTGAAGGTCATGCCTTCCTTGAGTTTCTCAAGGGTGCCGGGCTTGCCGTAGTGCAGTACTTGGGGCTCTTCATGGAACACTTGGCCGATGCCGTGGCCGCAAAACTCACGCACCACGCTGAAGCCCTTGCCTTCAGCAAAACGCTGGATCGCATGGCCGATATCACCGAGGTGGATGCCGGGCTTGACCATCTGGATGCCGACCCACATGGCTTCATAAGTGACGGAGCACAGGCGCTTGGCTGCGATCGAGCAGTCGCCCACCGGGAACATGCGGCTGGTGTCGCCGTGCCAGCCGTCTTTGATGACGGTAACGTCGATGTTGACGATGTCGCCTTTTTTCAGCTGCTTGTCATTGGGGATGCCGTGGCACACCTGCTGGTTGACCGAGGTGCAGATGGACTTGGGGTAGGGCGTGTTGCCCCCACCGGTGTAGTTCAAGGGCGCAGGAATAGCGCCTTGCACCTGGGTGATGTAGTCGTGGGCCAGCTTGTCGAGCTCGTTGGTCGTCACGCCGGGCTGCACGAAGGGCGTGAGGTAGTCCAGAACTTCAGAGGCGAGTCTGCCCGCGATGCGCATGCCGGCAATGCCTTGGGCGTCTTTGTAAGTGATAGTCATGGGGCAGGATTATCCCATCCGCCAGACACCGCAATGCCGGTGGGGAAAAGCGGGTCGCTCTGGCGGGTAAAATCCGGAGCTTCCATATGCGTCCCCAGTCAGCGGCCGTGTGTGGATCACCACTCCCCAACGCTCCAGCCCATTACAAGGCCACCACAGTGACCCTGCACATCACCTCTTTCGAGGGCGGCAACGCCCTGAGCAATTTCCGCGTCCAACAACTTCTGCCCGCCCTGCACGGCGTGAGCGACAAGATTACCGGCATTGCAGCCCGTTTTGTGCACCTCGCTGCCACCGAGGCGGCGCTGGACAAGCCCTTGGCCGACAAACTGGCCGCGCTGTTGACCTATGGCGACCCGTACACCGGCCCGGTAGAGGGCCCCGCCATTGTGGTGAGCCCGCGTTTCGGCACCGTGAGCCCTTGGGCCTCTAAAGCGACCGACATTGCCCACAACTGCGGCCTGGCCGTAAAGCGGGTAGAGCGCCTGGTGGAGTACCGCCTGACCCTGAAAAACGGCTTGCTCAGCAAAACCGTGTTGACGCCCGAGCAGCTGCAGGCCGTGGCCGCTTTGCTGCACGACCGCATGACCGAGAGCGCCATGCTCGACCGTGCCCAAGCGCAAGAGCTGTTCAACGCCCTGCAACCCGCGCCCATGGACCATGTGGACGTGTTGGGCGGCGGCAAGGATGCGCTGGTAAAGGCCAATACGCAATTCGGTTTAGCACTGGCTGCTGATGAGATTGACTATCTGGTGAACGCCTTCACCACGCTGGGGCGCAACCCGACCGACGTGGAGCTGATGATGTTCGCGCAGGCCAACAGTGAGCACTGCCGCCACAAGATTTTTAACGCCCAGTTCACCATTGACGGTGTGGCGCAGGACAAGAGTATGTTCGGCATGATCCGCAACACGCACCAGCTGAACCCCCAGTACATGCTGGTAGCTTACTCGGACAACGCCTCGGTGATGGAAGGCGTGCAGGTCGAGCGCTTTACATCCAAATCGGCCACTGGCGCTGGTGATGTCAGCGCAGCTAGCTATGAAAAACATAGCAAAACCAACCACATTCTGATGAAGGTGGAAACCCAT
>JAIXVK010000001.1 GCA_027483085.1 Comamonadaceae bacterium
CGGGAATGAGCATCCTCAAGTACAGCGTTTGAGGGTGATCGCGCGGCGCATCATCCCTTACGCCAATGAATGGAATCCCCGCGCGAAAGACTGGCGGTGGGAGATTAACCTGATCGGATCCAAGCAGATCAATGCTTTTTGCATGCCGGGGGGGAAGATCGCTTTCTACACCGGCATTCTCGATTCGCTCAAACTCACAGATGACGAAGTCGCCATGGTCATGGGCCACGAAATCGCCCATGCTTTGCGGGAGCATGCCCGCGAGCGGATGGGTAAAACCGCAGCGACCGGGCTGGGTGCGAACTTGCTGTCGCAGGTGCTCGGACTTGGGCAGATCGGGCAAACAGTCACCCAATACGGTGCCCAGCTCTTGACCTTGAAGTTCAGCCGTGAAGATGAGTCCGAGGCCGATCTGGTCGGGCTGGAGCTGGCTGCCCGCGCGGGTTACGACCCGCGCGCGGGCATCACCCTGTGGCGAAAGATGTCGGCCGCCAACAAGAATGCGCCGCCGCAATGGCTGTCAACCCACCCTGCCGGCGATACCCGGATTGCCGACATGGAAGCGGCCATGGCGCAAGTGGTGCCCCTGTATGCGAAGGCTCAAAAGCCCGAAAAATCCAAAAAAGTGCCTTAAAACGGGCCTGAAAGGCACTGTTCGCACGCGCGCTAGTCCACGCGGACTATTGTTGGAAGCTAGCGATAAAACCACAATTACATCTACTTACATACAAGGGAGTAACTGTGAACACATTGCTGAAAAAACTGGCGATAGGGCTGACGCTGGGATGGACCATGGCGGGCGCCGCGATGGCAACCGTTGTGACATCTCCCACCTTTTCCTTGACGGGTGGTAGCCACCTCACCCTCAACACGAACCGTGCCAATGCTTTTGATGTGGCTGTTCCGGGCTTTGATCTGTCGCATGCGCGTTTCGGCAGTTTTTTGAATTTGAGCGGCGCGGCTGATCTGACCTTTACCTTCGTGGGCAAAGAAGCTGCTTACAACAACGTATTCAGTTCGATCAGCTTCCGCCCCTTCGATGTGGAGTCTTTCTCGAACGCCACGTCGGTCCCCGGCGTGAGTTCTTTCAGTTTTTCTGATGTGAACGCCGGAAAACTGAACTTCAGTTTCTTCTCGCAAGGCAACTTGGGTACCGCGTTTGGCAATGGCCGCGACCGTGTGGGTATGGTCTTGAGCAGCGATAAACAGAGTGCATTGCTGATGTTCAACGACAAGGCCAAAGACCACGACTACGACGACATGGTCATCAAGGTCTCCATCATGACACCGGTACCCGAGCCGGAGACTTATGCCCTGATGTTGGGTGGGCTGGCCGTTTTGGGTGCAGTGGCCCGACGTCGCAAAGCGCAAAAGCCATAAAAAAAGAGCCCCGAGAGGGCTCTTTTTGATGGGAGATCACAGTCCCGCTGTTGCTTGGCACCTGGTCAAAAAGTCCAGTCGTAGGCGACGGTAACGGGTGCATGGTCGGAAAACTTCTCGGCCTTGTAAATGGCGACTTCCTTGGCTGTGGCGGCGAAAGCAGGGGTGGCCAAGTGGTAGTCGAGTCGCCAGCCCACGTTCTTGGCGTAGGCCTGCCCACGATTGCTCCACCATGTGTAGCTTTCTTCGGTGGCCGTCGGGTGTAGCGTGCGGTGCACATCTACCAGCCCTCCGTCGGTGAGAGCCTTGGTCATCCACGCCCGCTCTTCGGGCAAAAAGCCGGAGTTCTTTTTGTTGCCTTTCCAGTTTTTCAGGTCAATCTCTTGGTGCGCAATATTGAGGTCGCCACACAGCACCAACTCACGCCCTGACCGGAGGTCCTGGAGATGGGGGTAAAACTCTTCCAGGAATCGGAACTTGGCGGCTTGCCGGTCTTCCCCGGAGGAGCCACTCGGGAAGTACGCGCTGATGATGGAGAACTTGCGGCTGGGCGTGTCAAAACGCAGCTCCACATAGCGACCCTCCGCGTCAAACTCTTGGGAGCCGTATCCCACCCGGACGTCGCTCGGTATGGCCCGGGTGTAGATGCCCACACCGGAATAACCTTTTTTCTCCGCAAAATGGAAATGCCCTTTCAGATCGCCAAAGGACTCGAACTTGCCCGCAACGTCCGTGGCCTGGGCTTTGACTTCCTGGACGCAAATACAATCGGGCTGCGCTTGGGCAAGCCAGGCTTCAAGGCCTTTGCTGGTGGCGGAACGGATGCCGTTCAGGTTCAGGCTGGTTAATTTAAACAAGGATTTCCCCATGTCGGACAAAGACCCGTTGGCACAAGAGTTTGTACAGTTTGCTGTGGCATGTGGCGTGCTGCGATTCGGCGAATTCAAAACCAAAGCCGGTCGCTTGAGCCCCTACTTTTTCAATGCTGGCCTGTTTGACGATGGCGCCAAACTGGGACAGCTCGCGGGATTTTATGCGGAGCGCTTGATCGAAAGCAGCATCGAGTTTGACATGGTGTTCGGGCCTGCGTACAAGGGTATTCCGCTGGGCGCTGCCGTGGCGATTGAGCTGGCTCGCCGGGGCCGCAACGTGCCTTTTGCCTACAACCGCAAAGAGGCCAAAGACCATGGTGAGGGCGGCACATTGGTCGGTGCTCCCCTGAAAGGTCGCGTATTGATTGTGGATGACGTCATGTCTGCCGGGACCGCAGCGCGCGAGTCGATCGCCATCATCCAAGCCGCCGGTGCGATTCCGCATGCCGTATGCATTGCACTGGATCGGCAGGAGATGGCAACGGAGAACGGCAAAGATGTGCCTTACAGCGCCGTGCAATACGTGCGTGGTCAGCTGGGCTTGAACGTCTGCGCAATTGCGAAGCTGGGCGATTTGATGCAGTATTTGCAAGAGACCGATGGGTCCGCAGCAGACGCCGAGCGTGTGCTGGCTTACCGTCAGCGTTACGGTGTCGATGAAAGTGAATAAATGAAGCAGTCCGCCTTGGTGGCAACGATGGTGTGGGGAGGGCTTTGCCTGGGTGTCGTGCCCACGGCGAGCGCTCAGAGTTCAGCGCCTGCTGCCGGGGGCATCTACACCTGTGTGGATGCAAAGGGCCGCAAGCTCACCGCTGATCGACCGATTCAGGAATGTATCGATCGCGAGCAACGGATCTTGAATCCCAGCGGGACCACCCGCGCCAAGGTCGGCCCCAGTTTGACTTCCAAAGAACTGGCGGAATTGGAGGCTCGCGAGAAGCGCGAACAAGAGGATCGCAATCGGATCGCCGAAGAAAAGCGCCGGGACCGTGCCCTATTGGTGCGCTACCCGAGCAAAGTTGTGCACGACCAGGAGCGGTCAGATGCACTGGCCCAAATTGCGGTGGTCGTGAAGGCCGCCACCAATCGTGTGGATGAGCTCGCCAAGCAGCGCCTCGCCATTGATGCGGAGATGGAGTTCTACAAAAAGGACCCCAACAAAGCACCTGCATATCTGCGTCGGCAGCTCGAAGAAAACGAGCAGAGCAAAGCGGTGCAGGAGCGGTTTATCAGCGAGCAAGACGCTGAGGCCAAACGCGTCAATGCCCGCTTTGACGATGAACTGGTTCGGCTGCGACAACTCTGGGCCGCCGCAGCCGCTGCCAACCGGTAAGGCTTAACCCGCTAGTTTGCTGCGTAGCAGGTCGTTGACCTGTTGCGGGTTCGCCTTGCCTTTACTGGCTTTCATGATCTGGCCCACCAAGCCGTTCAGGGCTTTCTCGTTACCTGCCTTGAATTCGGCCACGTTTTTGGCGTTGGCTTCAATCACTTGAACGACGATCGCTTCGAGCGCGCCGGTGTCGTTCATTTGCTTGAGGCCTTTGGCTTCGATGACCGCATCGACGTCAGTGCCGCCGTCCCACAAGGCATCAAACACCTGTTTGGCTGCGCTGTTGGAAACGGTGCTGTCTGCGATGCGGCTGATCAGTTTGGCCAAAGTCTCCGCGGCAACCGGTGATTGCTCCACCGACAGGTCTTCGCCATTGAGGCGACGGGCCAATTCACCGGTAATCCAGTTGCTCGCCAGTTTGGCTTGTCCACTGGCTTTCGCCGCCGCCTCAAAGTAGGTTGCGAGTGCCAAGCTTTGTGTGAGCTGCGTCGCGTCGTACTCACTCAGACCGTAATCCGCTTGGAAACGCGCTGCCATGTTACGAGGCAATTCAGCCATTTGCCCTCGAACTGTCTCGATCCACTGCTCTGAAATACATAGCGGCGGTAGATCCGGATCCGGGAAATAACGGTAGTCGGCTGCGTCTTCCTTGGTGCGCATGGCGCGGGTTTCGCCCGTGTCAGGGTTAAAGAGCACGGTGGCTTGCTGGATTTCCAATCCGTCTTCGATCTGTTCGATCTGCCAGCGTACCTCGTAGTCGATGGCTTGCTGCATGAACTTGAAGCTGTTCAGGTTCTTGATCTCGCGGCGCGTGCCCAGGGGTTGGCCCGGTTTGCGGACCGATACGTTGGCGTCGCAGCGGAAAGAGCCTTCTTGCATGTTGCCGTCGCAGATGCCGATCCAGGTCACGATCTTGTGCAGTTCTTTAGCGTAGGCCACGGCCTCGGCGCTGGAGCGCATGTCGGGCTCCGTCACGATCTCCAACAGGGGTGTGCCTGCGCGGTTGAGGTCAATGCCGCTTTGCCCGATGAAGTCTTCGTGCAGAGACTTGCCCGCATCTTCTTCGAGGTGCGCGCGCACCAGGCGCACAGTTTTCTTTTCCCGTACCAAGTCGGCGCCTTTGCCCGTCTCGAGAAAGAATTCCACTGCGCCGCCTTGCACCACCGGAATCTCAAACTGGCTGATTTGGTAGCCCTTGGGCAGATCCGGGTAGAAGTAATTTTTGCGGGCAAAAATACTGCGCGGCGCGATGTGGGAGCCGATGGAGAGTCCGAACTGTATGGCGCGTTCTACCGCGCCCTTGTTCATCACCGGCAGGGTGCCCGGCAGGGCCAGGTCCACCGCGCAGGCCTGAGTGTTGGGCTCAGCGCCAAAGGCGGTACTGGCGCGGGAGAAAATTTTCGACAGGGTCGAGAGCTGGGCGTGGGTCTCAAAGCCAATGATGACCTCGTAGCCGTGCACCAGAGGGCCGGTGGGGCGGCCCTGTTGTTGTGCTTCGAATGTGTTCACGGTCTCACTCATATTCAGAATCCTGCAGGCTTGGCCAAGTGGTAGTCAGTCGCTTGTTGGAAGCGGTGCGCAGCGTTGAGCAGGCGAGCTTCGTCAAGATAGTTGCCCAGCAACTGCATGCCGATGGGCAAGCCTTTGTCCGCCTCCGCTTTGGCAAAGCCGACAGGAATGCTCATGCCCGGCAGACCGGCCAAAGAGCCGGACAGGGTGAAGATGTCAGCCAGATAGTTGGCAACCGGATCATCCGATTTTTCGCCGATCTTCCATGCCACCGTAGGCGCAACAGGGCCGGCAATGACATCGCATTCCTTGAAGGCATTCTGGAAATCGTCCGCAATCATGCGGCGGATTTTTTGGGCCTGCAGGTAATAGGCGTCGTAGTAGCCATGGCTCAGCACATAGGTGCCGATCATGATGCGCCGCTTGACTTCGTCGCCAAAGCCTTCGGCGCGGGTCTTTTTGTACATGTCGGCCAGGTCGCCGTAGTCTTTGGCGCGGTGTCCGAACTTCACGCCGTCGAAGCGGCTCAGGTTGCTGGACGCTTCAGCGGGCGCAATGATGTAGTACACCGGGATGGATAGCTCGGTGCGTGGCAATGCAATGGGCACCAGTTTGGCGCCGAGTTGTTCGTATTGCTTGAGCGCTGCATCGACCGACGCGCGCACATCGTCAGACAAACCTTCGCCGAAAAACTCTTTCGGCACGCCGATGCGCAGGCCTTCAATGCTGTCGTTCAGCTTGCGCGAGAAATTCTCGGCAGGTGCGTCGAGCGATGTGGAGTCGCGGTCCGGGTCCGGGCCGCACATGGCAGATAGCAACAATGCGCAGTCTTCTGCACTGCGGGCCATGGGGCCGGCTTGGTCCAGGCTGGATGCAAACGCCACCATGCCGTAGCGCGAAGCGCGGCCGTAGGTCGGCTTGATGCCGGTGATGCCGCAAAACGCGGCCGGTTGGCGGATCGAGCCGCCGGTGTCGGTGCCGGTCGCAGCAGGCGCCAAGCGGGCGGCTACGACGGCTGCGCTGCCGCCGGAGGAGCCACCAGGAATGCGAGAGGTATCCCACGGGTTGCGCACCGGTTCTACGGTGTCGCTGCCCACGGGTGCAACCGCCGTGTTTTCGTTGCTGGAGCCCATTGCGAACTCGTCGCAGTTCACTTTGCCTAACGTAACCGTGCCTGCATCTGCCAGTTTGCTCACCACGGTGGCATCAAAAGGCGAGCGGTAGCCCTTGAGCATGCGGGAGCCGGCGGTGGTGGCGAAATCACGGGTCACAAAAATGTCTTTGTGCGCCAGCGGCAAGCCATCCAGGGGACGGGCGTTGCCTGCCGCAATGCGGGCGTCCGACGCGCGGGCCTGGGTCAGGGTGGCTTCGGGGTTGCTGTCTACATAGACGCCGAGCGCACTGTGGGCTTGGCCCCGGTCCAGAAAATGCTGGGCGAGTTCGGTGGCAGACACTTGTTTGTCGGCGAGCGCGGTCACCAGTTCTTGAACACTCAAGTCATGCGGCGCGCGGGTGGAGAGGGGAGTCGTCATAAATTTACGTAGCTTTACTCAATAACCTTGGGCACCAAAAAGAGCCCGCGCTCCACGGCGGGCGCGCTGCGTTGGTTGGCTTCGCGTTGGTTTGTCTCAGTGGCAAGGTCGTCCCGCAAGCGCAGGGTGATGTCTTGAATGGTCGCCACCGGGTGTGCCAAGGGCTGAATGCCTGTCGTGTCGACTGCGCGCATGGTCTCCACGATTCCAAAAAAACCGTTCAATTGGGTCAGCATGCGCTCACTTTCCTCCGGTTGGAGTTCGAGGCGCGCTAGATTGGCGATACGAGCGATGTCGGCAGATGTCAAGGACATGGGTGTAGAAGGGTTGAAACCGGCGGTAAATCGTGTCAAACCACGCTTTCCGTCCGGAGTTATTCACAGGGGATGGGTTATTATCCTGCCTTTGGCCAGAGGCTCGGAAACCCGCGGTCTTTGACGCCAAACTTACGAATTTAAATTGTTAAAACCGGTGGTGTTGCGCCGAAGCGCGCGGCACGCTTGAGAGGAAATGTAATGTTTGGAGCTTTCCGTCAGTATTTTTCTACTGACTTGGCGATTGACCTTGGCACTGCCAACACCCTGATTTACGTGCGAGACAAGGGCATTGTGCTCGACGAGCCCTCCGTGGTCGCGATTCGCCACGAGGGCGGTCCTCAAGGCAAGAAGACGATCCAGGCCGTAGGCCGCGAAGCCAAAGCCATGTTGGGCAAAGTGCCCGGCAACATCGAGGCGATCCGCCCGATGAAGGACGGCGTGATTGCCGACTTCACCGTCACTGAGCAGATGCTCAAGCAGTTCATCAAGATGGTGCACCCCCGCGGCGTGTTCAAGCCCAGCCCCCGCATCATCATTTGCGTGCCTTGCGGCTCCACCCAAGTGGAACGTCGTGCCATCCGCGAATCTGCGCTGGGCGCAGGTGCCAGCGACGTATACCTGATCGAAGAACCCATGGCAGCCGCTATCGGTGCCGGTTTGCCAGTGGCCGAAGCCAGCGGCTCCATGGTGGTGGACATCGGCGGCGGTACTACCGAAGTCGGCGTGATCTCCCTGGGCGGCATGGTCTACAAGGGCTCTGTCCGCGTCGGTGGCGACAAGTTTGACGAAGCCATCATCAACTACATCCGCCGCAACTACGGCATGCTGATCGGTGAGCCCACCGCTGAAGCCATCAAGAAGCAAATCGGTTCTGCATTCCCAGGCTCTGAAGTCAAGGAAATGGAAGTCCGTGGTCGCAACTTGTCGGAAGGTGTGCCGCGCAGCTTCACGATCTCTTCCAACGAAATCCTGGAAGCCTTGACCGACCCCTTGAACAACATCGTGTCGGCCGTCAAGAACGCTTTGGAGCAAACCCCGCCTGAGTTGGGTGCTGACATTGCGGACCGCGGCATGATGCTGACCGGTGGTGGTGCCTTGTTGCGCGACCTGGACCGTTTGTTGGCCGAGGAAACCGGCTTGCCGGTGTTGGTGGCTGAAGATCCGCTGACCTGCGTGGTCCGCGGTTGTGGCATTGCGTTGGAACAGATGGAGCGCTTGGGTTCCATTTTCACCAGCGAATAATCTTCACTTATCCCGGACACAGCGATGCCACTCGGTACGCTGGACAGAGATCCTCCCCCCTTCTTCCGTCAGGGCCCTTCGGCCCTGACCAAGCTGGCCGTCTGCAGCGCGTTTGCGCTGTTGTTGATGGTGTCAGATGCTCGCTTCAAAGTGATGCAACCCCTGCGCACGGCACTTGCAGCCGTGCTCTATCCGGTGCAGTGGCTGGCTTTGCAGCCTTTGGCCGCTGCGGGGCAGCTGTCGGCGTATTTCTCGACGCTCGCAACCGCAGAAACCGTGCAGGAAGAAGCGCGGCGCAAATTGAGTACGCAGTCACTGCGCGCCAATCAGGTCGATCAGCTCGAGTTGGAAAATCAGCGTTTGCGCAAGCTGCTGGATCTTTCGGCACGCCTTGACACCAATTTCCGTGCTGCCCAGGTCATCTACGACGCTGCCGACCCCTACACCCGCAAAGTGATCATCGACCGGGGGCAACTGCACCGGGTCGCCTTGGGTTCTCCGGTGCTGGATGAGTCGGGTGTCATCGGGCAAGTGACCCGTGTGTATCCGCTCACGAGTGAAGTGACCTTGATTACCGACCGGGACCACGCGATTCCGGTGCTGAACGCCCGCACCGGAGCGCGCGGAGTGGCATTCGGTGATACCTCCTCCTATGCGGATGCTTTGGAGTTGCGCTACATGGCGGCCAACGCGGATGTGGCGGTGGGCGACTTGTTGACCACCAGCGGTGTCGATGGCATTTACCCGCCCGGCCTGCCTGTGGCCCGGGTGGAAAAAGTGGAGCGCAAAGTGGATGCGGTATTTGCGCGCATTTATTGCGTGCCGCTCGGGCTGGTCTCCGGTGCCGGGCATGTGATCGTTCTTGATCCACTGGGCGACAAAATACCGGCGCGCCCGCAGCCTGAGCCTTTAGCCGTCACCCCGAAAGCCAAAGGGGCTAAACCATGATCATGCGACCCGGGCAGCAATTGCTGTTGCCGGCCAAACCCTTGTTCATATGGGGAAGCCTGCTGAGCGCTTTGTTGCTGAACATGCTGTTCAACATGGGGTGGTGGGGCCGCTCCGCTTGGACGCCTGACATGCTGGCTCTCGTGCTGGTGTTTTGGACGGTACACCAGCCCCTTCGCGTGGGCATTGGTGCCGCCTTTTTCATGGGCTTGTTGATGGACGTCCATCAAGGTGCGCTGCTGGGGCAACACGCCATGTCGTACACGGTGCTGAGCTTTCTGGCGATTGCGGTGCACCGGCGCTTGCTCTGGTTTTCGGTTCCTTCGCAGGCTGCCCAGGTGTTCCCTTTGTTCGCGGCTGCGCATGGTTTGGAATTGTTTTTGCGCATGGCCGGTGGCGGTGCTTTTCCCGGCTGGCTATTGATGCTGGCGCCTTTCCTGGAGGCTGCGCTGTGGCCGGTTGCGAGTATCGTGCTGCTTGCGCCGCAGCGGCGTGCGCCGGACCCTGATGCCAACCGCCCCCTGTAAGGTGCGCTCTGATGACTGAGTTGCGCAATGTACAAGCTGACCTGGCCCGCTTTCGCACCCGCATCTTTGCGGTCAGCGTGCTGGTCTTGTTGTGCTTCGTTTTGCTTTTTGCGCGCTTGGTATATCTCCAGATATTCCGCCATGACGACTTGCGGGCCCAGGCGGAGAGCAACCGCACCTCCATCGTTCCGATCGTCCCCAATCGCGGCCTGATCATGGACCGCAACGGGGTGGTGCTGGCTAGTAACTATTCGGCCTACACCCTCGAAATAACGCCGTCCAAAAGCGGCGGCGTCGAAGCCACCTTGGACGAGCTTGCACAAGTGGTCGACATCACGCCGCGGGACCGGCGGCGTTTTAAAAAGCTGATGGAGGAGTCCAAGAGCTTTGAGTCCTTGCCCATCCGCACCCGGCTGACCGATGCTGAAGTCGCCCGGTTCGCAGCTCAGCGCTTTCGCTTTCCCGGTGTCGAAATCAAGGCACGCCTGTTCCGCAACTACCCCTACGGCGAGTTGGCGAGCCATGTTATTGGCTACATCGGTCGTATCAACCGGGCGGAAAAAGAGCGGATCGACGACAGCGAAGACCAGGCCAATTACCGGGGCACCGAGTACATCGGCAAGCTAGGGGTAGAGCAGAGCTTTGAGTCGGTGTTGCACGGCACCACCGGCGTGGAGCGCATCGAAACCTCGGCCGGAGGCCGGGCGGTGCGCAAGCTCGCCAGCAATCCGTCAACGCCGGGCAACGTGGTGATGCTGTCCATCGACATCAAGCTTCAAAAGCTGATCGAAGACATGTTTGGCAGCCGTCGCGGTGCCTTGGTGGCCTTAGACCCCAAGACGGGTGAAGTGCTGGCCTTTGTCAGCAAGCCGACCTTTGATTCCAATTTGTTTGTAGAGGGCATTGACCAGGAGAACTGGCAGATGCTCAACGAGTCCATCGACAAACCGCTGCTCAACCGGGCCTTGCGAGGCACCTATCCGCCGGGGTCGACGTACAAGCCCTTCATGGCCTTGGCCGCTTTGGAGACCGGCACGCGCACGCCCCAAACCCTGATTAACGATACCGGGACCTACATATTTGGCGGCAACCGGTTCGGTAGTCCTGCCAACGAAAAGGGCGGCATCATGGATATGCGCCGCGCGATCGTGGAGTCGAGCAACGTGTACTTTTACTCGTTGGCCAATGAGCTCGGCGTAGACACCATGCACGACTTCATGGCGCCATTGGGTTTCGGGCAACTGACCGGTATCGATGTGAACGGCGAGGTTCGTGGTGTACTGCCCAGCCAGGCGTGGAAACGCAAGTACTACAAGCGGCCCGAGCACCAAAAATGGTATGCCGGTGAAACCATCTCTCTGGGCATCGGGCAGGGGTACAACAGCTTCACCATGCTGCAGGTGGCACAGGCGGTGGCAGTGATTGCCAATAACGGCGTCAAGCACAAACCCCAACTCGTGATTGCGACACAAGATGCCACCACCCGGGTGCGCACCCCGGTAGCACCTGAGCCCCCAGTTGATTTGGGCTACAAGCCTGAGAATTTGAAGGTGATCCGTGACGCCATGGTGGGCGTGACCCAAGGGGGAACGGGCACGCGTGTATTTGCCGGGGCTGGTTATGTCAGTGGCGGCAAAACCGGGACAGCACAGGCGGTGAGCTTGGGGAAAAACCAGAAATACAACGCCTCCACCATGGAGGAGCATCAGCGGGACCACTCGTTGTATGTGGCGTTTGCGCCGGCCGATGATCCCAAGATCGCTCTGGCGGTGATTGTCGAGAACGCCGGTTTTGGAGCGGCTTCCGCAGCGCCTATTGCCCGGCGTACCTTTGACTACTGGCTCTTGGGCCAATACCCCAGCGAGGAAGACTTGGCCGCAGTCAGCCAAGGCAAAGCCACAGCCCCGCTAGGGAAGCCGCGCGTGGCGGCCGACTTGCCCTGGCCAACGGCCCGCTAAAGCGGGCTAGAGGCCTCGCAAAAAGGCGTCGTAGGCGGTTTTCAGGATCAGTGCGGAAACCACCGCAATAAACACCGAGCGCACAAAACCGGTACCGTGCTTGAGCGCAAGGTGGGTGCCGGCCAGGCTGCCCGCCACGTTGGCCAAGGCCATGAACACCACATAGTGCCACCAGACATGGCCGGTAAAGCTGAACAACAGCAAAGCGGCCGCGTTGGAGGCGGTGTTCAGTAATTTGGCGCCCGCCGAAGCGTGCAAATAATCGTAACCCAAGAGCCGCACCAGCAAAAACACAAAGAAGCTGCCGGTGCCGGGGCCAAAAAATCCGTCATAAAAGCCAATGATGCCCCCGACGCTGCAGGCGACCAGCACCTCGTGCCTGCCGCTGAAACGCGGCGCATGGTGGCGGCCCAGCTCTTTTTTGGCGAGTGTGTAGCCGAGCACCAGCACCAAAATGAAAGGGAGCGCCTTGCGCAGGTACTCGGGGGAGACTTGGGTCACCACCCAGGCGCCCGTCAGCGCGGCAGAAAAGCAAACCGCGGTGGCCGGCAGTAGAGCCTTCCAAGGCAAAGACACCTTGCGGTTGTACTGAACCGCGGCAAATGCTGTGCCGGCCACTGCAGCGCCTTTGTTGGTACCGAACAAGGTAGCCGGCGCCGTGTGCGGAAACAGGGCAAACAGGGCGGGTGTGAGGATGAGTCCGCCGCCACCCACGATCGAATCAATAAACCCGGCCAGACCGGAGGCGAGCGACGCAATAAGCAATTCCATGCGGGGGATTGTCGCATTCGCAGATGGGCGGACTCTGCTATAAAAGTAATAGCAGTATGCGTAGATTCCACCGGCGCCATAGGCTAATTGGGGTACAAATAAAAAAGCACCGGGGTTGCCGGTGCTTTTGTGAGGCTGCATCGCTATGTGCAGGATTATTGGATGTGTTCTTAGCCGTCTCCTCGGCGTCGTTTCATGCCCGGCCTTGTGGGCCTCGCAGTTGCTGTTCGGTTCAGCGTTGGCATGAAATGTAGCTGCCCCTGCGGGGTCACGGCATCAGGACAAACCCTTCATTCGCGCGAAGCGGCGTCTTCCGCAATCCACTGCGCTGCCTTCTCGGCAATCATCAAGGTGGGCGAGTTGGTGTTGCCACTGGTGATCAGCGGCATCACACCGGCATCCACCACGCGCAATCCGGCCACGCCGCGCACCTTCAGGCGGCTATCGACCACGGCCATCGTGTCCTGGTCAGGTCCGTCAACCCGACCCATTTTGGTGGTGCCCACGGGGTGGAAGATGGTGGTGGCAATGTCACCGGCGAGCTGCGCCAGTTCGGCATCGCTCTGGAACTGCAAGCCGGGTTTGTATTCCTCCGGCTCAAATTTTTGCAACGCAGGTTGCGCCACGATGCGCCGTGTGACCCGCAGAGAGTCCGCCGCGACTTTGCGGTCTTCGTCGGTGCTGAGGTAATTCGGGGCAATACGCGGCGCCGCAAGGAAGTCAGGAGACTGGATCTGTACCGTCCCCCGACTGGTGGGGTTCAGGTTGCACACA